>CAIJTV010001259.1:0-11818 GCA_903823635.1 uncultured Planctomycetaceae bacterium | reverse complement strand
GTGCCCAACTCCAGCCCCAAAAACCCAAGGGCTGGTTTGAGAATCCAGGGAGTGATGAACTTCAGAGCGAAGAAGCCATAAACGACTGAGGGAATCCCCGCCAGGATCTCGAGGACCGGCTTCAGGAATTCTCTCTCTCGCGGAGCTGCGTATTCACTCATGTAAATCGCAGCGCCAAGTCCAGCCGGGACGCTTACCAGAGACGCAATCACTGCCACCATGATCGTGCCGGACAGCAATGGAATGATTCCAAAACGTCCTGCCGGACCGTCAACAGGCTTCCAGTGTGTACCTGTCAGGAATTCCCATAAGGAGACCTGTTCAAAAAAAGCATTTCTCGCCCCGGGGGCGTAAACCGCGTTTCCCAACAGAACGAGGATAATTGCCCCGGTTGTCAGCACTGAAAGGGCCGCACAAAGGAACAGCGCCGCCTGAATCAATTTCTCGTGGCGGCGCGAAACCCTTTGAACGGCCCACGCGGGTAATTTGCCCATAGTCATAGGGATCAGTCCAGTAATCGCGTTGATCTCTGACTCCAATGGACCCGGGACAACACATACTCTGAATTCTGCCGATAGTTCTTTCTCAGGGGATCCGGCGGCCGAAGAAAAAAAACGGGCCGGATCCTTATGAACGGCAGACTATTATTTCTTGACTGCAGCTTCAAATGCTTCGCGGCTGCCCTTTATTTGTTCATCTGACACATCAACATAACCAACCTTGCTGACCTGAGCTGCTCCCTCGTTCAGATAAAAGCGAACAAAATCCTGAACTTCCTGTCGTTCCAGTGAGGACTTCTTCACATAAATGAACAGAGGACGAGAAAGTGGCTTGTAGTCACCAGCTTTGACCGCTTCAGGTGTTGGAGCAACCCCAGCGGCTGGATCTTCTGTTGGTGAAATCTTCAGCGCTTTGACCTTATCCTTGTTCGCAAAGTAGTAGGCACAGCCAAAGAACCCCATGGCCCCTTTGTCGCCGGATACTCCGGTGATGGTGACATTGTCGTCTGAGCTGGGGCTGTAGTTTTCGGTGATTTCGTCTTCTTTACCGTTGATGGCTTCTGTGAAGTAGTCGAACGTTCCAGATTCTTCCCCGGCTCCGAAAAGCACCATGGGCACATCCGGCCATGAAGCATCGACGTCTTTCCAGCTCTTAACCGTGCTGCCTGGCTCCCAGATCTTCTTCAGCTGGGCAACGGTGATTGAATCAACCCACGTGTTCTCATTGTTAACGCAGACGGTAAGTCCGTCGAGGGCCACCAACAGTTCCAGTAGCTCGATACTATTCTTTTCGCAATCGGCCTTCTCAGAGTCCTTGACCGCTCGCGACGCGTTTGCGATGTCGATCCGCCCTGCGATCATCTCTTTGAATCCAGTTCCAGTTCCAGTCACTTTAAGTGCAATTTTGACGTCCGAAAACTTGCTTTCGAATTCCTCTGCAACTGCTGCGGTGATGACCTTGACAGTACTGGAGCCGTCAATCTGAATTCGTGTGGGTTCGCTGCTTGTGGAAGGTGCAGTTGCCTCTTCGCCCCCTGCACTCGTTCCTGCATTTGGAGTCGCGTCGTTCTCAACTGTGCAGCCAGAAACTACGGCTACCAAGACTGCAAGAAGCATCACGGGAAGGGACTTACCACTGAATCGCATACTGAAGGATCCTTACATCAAGAACAGGTGTTCGCACGAAAATATCTTCGCTGGACCGATTTAATCCATGAATTGTTAAGATGCCGTTAATCCGAATTTGGTGGGTGCCGGTTTTAAATGGAATTGTTAATTTCCCGGATATTCGCAAATTCTTTGTGGCTAATCCCACTCAACTCAAAGAGTTCGATTGTTGAACTGCGACGGGGTCGTGCTGTTCACTTTGCACAGACAAAAGACCATTTGTAGCCGATGTGTTGAGATGATCCAAACGCTACGGAAATGCTCAAGGACGGAACTGGACGCGGAATTCACTCCCGAGCCCCACTTCACTCTTCACCGAAATCTCTGCTCCTATGGCATGACAAAGATGCTTAACGATCGCCAGGCCGAGGCCTGAGCCGCCACGTTCTCGCGACCGATCTTTCTCGACTCGGTAAAAGCGTTCAAAGATTCGCCCTAGTAATTCCTCAGGGATACCTATTCCGGTGTCCCGTACGATGATGGCCGGCCCAATTTGGTGCTCTGAAAGGTCAATGACGACAGTTCCACCCGCGTTTGTATGTTTCAACGCGTTATCCACTAAATTGCTGAGAATGGTCTGAAGTGCCTGTGCATCTGCTCGGACGATCAGTTCCGGGGCGCCCGTCTGAAGGAGACTTACGGACTTGCTGGCCGCCACGGTCTGGAATCCCCGCAAAACGTCATCAACAATGGCACGGACTTCGACCTCTTCGATATGAAGAACCTGTTGCCCGGATTCGACCCTGGCCAACTGAAGCATGCTTAAAATTAGTTGAAGCAAGCGTTCAGACTGTTCATCAATCTGCCGGAGAAATCGCTCTGCCGCAGATCTGTCATCCAGAGCTCCGCCGAGCAGAGTGTCGGTGCAAGCCTGAATAACCGTGAGAGGCGTCTTTAGCTCATGAGAAACTCCGCTGACAAAATCTCGCCTCATTGCTTCCAGTCGTCGCATCTCGGAGATGTCTCTGACAACCGCGACCGCTCCGGCATGAGGTCCGCGAAGTATAGGGATAGCGACCAGAACCAGATCAGCCTTTTCTCGGCTTGTGCGGTACTCGAGGCTTTGATTCTTTCGCAGCGAAATTGCCTCGCTGATGGTCTCCAGAAATGCGGGAACTCGGACAGCTTCGTAGAGCCGATGCCCAACTCCGATGGCTTCACTGATCCCCAGTAGATTGCGGGCCCCGGTGTTCAGAAACACGATTTTCTGATCGAGGTCGATCGCGATCACACCTTCGACCATCGAATCCAGCACAGTGGTCAGCAGATCAGCGGAAGATCGTGCCATCCGTTCTGTATTCTGGAGGCGACTAATCTGATCCTGACGCTCTTCTTCAAGGTCATGCAGAGAATTTGCGACTTCTCCCAGTTCGTCATCACGGTCAGAAATAGTCAGCAGCATGTCTTCGCGACGATTTCGATCAATCGACTGGTGCAGATTGATCGACATGGTTTGTAACGGCCCGACAATCCCAGCGGTGACAAACGCCATGCACAGAATTCCGATCAACCACGTAAAAACTGCTGATCGAGTCGCCGCCGATTTGACCAGCTCAATGCTCTGCTGCGCAGCTGATTTCGGTGTTAACGAAACAAGGATCAGAACACCCTCTGGATGTTGTTCCGGCTTTACAGTCCGAGCGATAGCCAGGAAGTTTTCTTTCTGGTCGCCGAGACGAATTTGGCGGAGTGCGTAATTACTATCCGCGGCTGATCGAATGACGGACTGGATCGTGAACTCAGCCGGAAGAGGATGACCTCCTGAAACAACAGCGGTCAAGTCCGGAGTCACCAGCCAAAGCTGCACAGAGTCTGTTGTCAGCACAGATCTCCAGGCCGTAATGACTGTCTGGGTGTCCTTGCCGGCAATCAGTTCCTCGCAAATGCATTGCAGTGCATTCTCAACGGTAGCTTGCTGTCGGGCGTCTGCACCAGCCTCCAGCCTCCGTGTGACCATCAACAGAAGTCCGACCAGCGCAAAAGCCGAAAGCAGCGCGTAAAGCCCTGATATTTTCCAGAAGAGCCGTGATCGGATCCAACTCACCCAGCACCCGTTCGATGAACCTTCGCTCCTTCGCTGAAATGTGTAAGACGAGTCCTTCGCCTCGGCCGCATCATACCAGCAGACCGCATGGTTTCAGGCACTTGATCGCTGGAGTTTGGGATCTTAACAATTCTCTGGTTTACCAGAACTTCCAGCCGTTACTTCTTGATTTTCTGTCAAATTGTTGGCCGTTGGCGGTTAATTGGGCATTTTTTGCCTTGAGAAGGCTGGCGGCTAAGTGTGCACCGCCAATCTGCTGGCAACGGCTTTTGCATGGGCGGACGCCCCCGGCTCGACGATCAACGAAATTGCTGCATCGGCCAGTACGCCAGCGGTCGAGAACCGCATTGATTTCAGGTCGTCAGGCGGCTCGAGGAATCGCGAGCGGTTGTGCCCCGGCGGGTAACGCGACCAGTTTATGCACTGATCCCAACACAGGAACCGTGATGGGCGTCCTGTCTGCCGGCAGCAGCAGGGATTGAATTGACGATGTTGGTCCCAGCATCGTCGAGATTACGTGCCCATTGACGGTGCTCATGGGTTGGATCTGGAAGTTGAATCGTTTGAGCATGATCGTAAGTGCCGTGCGAATCTCAACCATTGCCAGCGGAGCCCCGATGCACATGCGTGGTCCCGCGCCGAACGGCAGGTAGGCGTAAGCGGAAGGCGCGATCGTCTGCCAGCGTTCCGGAATAAACTGGTCGGGGTTTTCGTAGATGTCCGGTCGGTGATGGGTGATGTACTGACTGAAAATGACCGGGGTCCCTGGATTCAGTCGGACAGGACCGATACTTGTGGGTTGAACTGCAATCCGCTGCGAGTATGACGAAGCGGGCAAGATACGCATACTTTCCTTAATGACACTGTCCAGATACGGCAGCTTCTCAAGTTCTTCCAGAGTTGGAATGTCGCCAGCGACGTGTTTCGCAAGCTCGTTTCGAAGCTTGCCCAGAACATCGGGATGCTGTGAGAGAAGGAATAACGTCCAGCTAAATGTGTGCGCGGTCGTCAGGTGTGCCGCAGCGAACAACAATGTGGAATGTCCGATGAGCTGATCGTCGGTCAAGTGTTGTTCTGACTCCTGAGCCTGAAACAACAGGCTCAGGATGTTGACTTGAGCGTGCTGCGTACTCCGATGTCGGGCAAACATATCGCGAACTGTTTCCTCAAGCTCTTCCGCTTGAGTCAGGAGATCATCATATCCCTGCGCAAACTGCGGCGCAGAGACAAGGGCTCCCATGCCAATTTCATGGTTCCGATGTGCCCAGCGATCTATGAGCCGCCCCAGCTTCTGCGCGAAACCGGCATCGTCAAAGCCGAACAGCAGGGCACTGGTCATTCTGAGCATGAACTGAACCATTTCGGCGTTCAGGTCACAACTGTTGCCTGCTTGCCAGCTCTCTGTCAAATCGCTTGAGAGCTTGCAGATGGTTTCATGATACGCAGGCAGAATCTTCTTCGCGAAAACCTCTTTCATCATTCGCCGACTGTCGCGATGTTCTGCACCATTTTGGCTCAGCAGACCGGAGGTGACTCGTCGCTGTGCCGATTTCCGATTGCCACGCACGGCAAAAAAGCGAGATTCAAACGTCTGAGTGTCCGAAAGGACATGGCGATTCAATTCGGGTGAGAAGACAAAGACCAGTCTCTGATCACCATCAGCCAGAACAGCCAGATCGCCGTGATCACGATGCAGTTCTTTCATGCATGCGATGGGATCATCTGAGAATTTCAGCAACGAGCCTCTCGTTATCGGGAGGTCTGGTTCGTGCAAAGACAAAACCGGAGTTTCGGACATCGTTATCTTCCGTGACTGATTCCGACAACCATAACGCATTGCAGATCGGTTTTGAGCGAGCAAGCTGACGCCAACTCTGCTTTTTCCAATCTGCGATGCTACTGATTAGTGACATTGAACAACAAGCTGTGGGGCAATCTCGAATCGTCCTGACCGATTGCCGACGGAGGAAACTTGTGACGTCGAACGTCCAATGCTTCCTTAAACCTGTTGCACTTTCTATCAGATTAGAGCGTCCCAGGCGAACGTAAAAGCATAGTAGTCCAGAATTCTGTGTGGCAAACCTCCTCAATTCAGGAAGCCCGATTCCTGGCCGCGTGCGGGTGTGCTTTTTCGTAAGTTTCGCGAAGACGCCGAGTACTTACATGGGTGTAAATCTGCGTCGTTGTCAGGCTTTTGTGGCCCAACAGTTCCTGCACACTTCGTAAATCCGCGCCGCCGTCCAGCAGATGAGTCGCAAAACTGTGTCGAAGTGTGTGCGGTGTTGTTTGAGTCGATAAACCCGCGCTCAGGATATGTCCCTCCAGCATTCTTCCGATGCTGCGAGTCGTGAGTCGGCGGCCAAAGCGGTTGAGGAAAATCGCCGAACGCTGTTTCTCTGGAGCCTTCGGATCGGGATGTCGTACGGTCATCCACTGATCCAGAGCTTTGGTGGCAAAACTACCAACGGGGGCCAATCGCTCTTTTCTTCCTTTGCCCAGAACTCGCAAAATGCCAGCAGGGCGGTCCCAATCTGACACACTGAGGCCGACAAGTTCAGAAACTCGCAAACCCGCGGAGTACATAGTTTCCAGAATCGCTCGGTCTCGAATTCCCGCATCGGAATTGGCTGGCGGGGTGCTGAGTAACGTTCCAACCTGGTCCGTGGTCAGGAAGTGCGGAAGTTTACGTCCGGCGCGGGGTGTTCTGAGGGGCTTCGCAGGGTTGGTTTCGCAAATTCCTTCGCGATTGCAGTAGCGAAAGAAGCTGCGTAGGCACGCGAGCCGTCGAGCGACTGTGGTGCGTGCGTAGCCACATTCGTGGAGGTATGAAACGTAGGAACGCAGAATGCCAACATCCACGTGGCGAGGATCAGGAATTGCGCCGGTCTGTTCCTGAAAGAATTCGCAGATATGGGCCAGATCGTCCGCGTAGGACTTGGTGGTCAGTTCTGACGCATTGCGTTCAATCTTCAGATAGTTGAGAAATGCTCTGGTGGCGGATTGCATACAGTGGCCCCTGAAAGCACTCTCAGAAAAACGAAGGATAATCTTCGGCCTGAGCTTCTTCCTCTGTTTCCTGCAAATGGCGCACGCGCTGAGACAGCATCGCGGCATCGTACCAGGTAAAATCCAGTTCAGGATCGCTCGCGAATTCGGCAAGTTTTGAGAGGACTGTTTCTACGCTATTGTCGTCGTAAAGAAAGACATAGCGTTGCCCGTCACGAACAAGTGCCAGCACGTTGATCGCTCTGCTCATCAGTTCCCCCTCCCTGTCTGAACTGAAACTCGGATTCTGGTTTCGAAAGTATCGGTCAGAGCGCTGAACGGTTTCGAAACAATCCCGGAACGAGTAAAAGTCGGTCAAGAGACACAGTGCTCGCGCGTTACGTCTTTCGCAGACTGAAATCTGTCAGGCAGTTCCTGCTGGTATTCAGAAAAAGAAGTTTGAGGAACAGTCAGATGAGTATCAGCAAACATGATGGCCCGGGCCGAAGACTCCCTGCCGATACACCGTCCGGAATCATGCGACTTCCGGCCGCATTGACTGCTGCCGCCGCGGGACGATTATTCGATCCTGTTGGCAAGGAATCCGAAGCTGACGCGATTACCGTCCGAATTCGCTGGTTCGGGCTTTGTATCGGCTATCTGTATGTGAATCTGATCGAGCGTGCGTCGGGTCGGATCGAACTGAATTCCATGCTGACTCTGGCTGCCATCTATGCCTTGCTGGATACAGTGGCAACTCGCAAGGGAAAAGTGCTCCTGTCGAACTACCGGATTGGTGTTTCGCTGATGGAAGCACTGTTTATCGGACTCTTGTGCCACTTTGATGACGGAGTCAGCAGCCCATTCCGGTTCTACTATTTTCTGTCTTTGCTGGTGTGTGCTATTCGGCATACGCCTTCGTTGACGTTCGCCACATTCGGACTTCACGCAATCAGCTATATCCTGCTTGGGCTCTATGCGGCGCAGGGCAGAAGCCTGAACCTGCGAGGACCAGGTTACGAAGAAGGTCAGCCAGCCGGTTCGAACATCATTACCGTGATCCTGACCCTCGTGTTTCTGGGTTGGGCCGCCTGGGCCATTATCGCACTGACAGGCCTGCTGAAAACTGCAGGACAGCGTCTGGCGATTCTGAACGAACAATTGCAGTCGAACCAACAGTTGCTGGAGCGCCGAATCGCAGCTCGTACCAAAGAACTTCAGGAATCGCAGGCGATGCTGGTTCAGCAGGAGAAGCAGGCGGCATTTGGTTTGCTTGCGGCCGGCATCGCTCATGAAGTAGGAAATCCATTGGCTTCCATTAGCTCAATCGTGCAGATGCTCAGCCGAAAGAACTCCGATGATTACGTCAAAGAACGACTGGATATGGTCGATGGGCAGCTCACCCGAATTCAGCGAACTTTGCGAGAGCTAACAAGTTTTAGTCGTCCAACCAACCAACAGGAATCGACCGTTGATGTTCATGCCGCGATTAATGATGCACTGAATATCGCGAAGTACTACAAACGATGGAAAGGTAAGACCGCCAACACCCATTTCGCGTCGGATGTGCCCCATATCCGTACGATCTACGACCAATTGGTTCAGGTTATGTTGAATCTGATTCTGAACGCGCTTGACGCGATGAACGAAGGTGCCGCCGTGGAAATCAGTACAGAGCGAATACCTTCCGAAAACGGCCGTCAGGAGCGCATCGGAATTCGAGTTCGAGATGAAGGACACGGGATCAGCTCTGAAGCACAGCAGCAGATCTTTCAACCCTACTTTACCACGAAGGATCACGGGACAGGGCTGGGGCTTTTTGTATGCCGCCAACTAACTCGGCAAACCCTTGGTGGGGAAATCGAACTGGTTCGCTCGTCGTCTCAGGGAACCGAATTCCTCGTGACCTTGCCCATGAAGACAGTTGGTTGATCCGTGCTGGCGGGGCTCTGAATGGAAACATCCACACCTCACCCAGATTCCGCCATCATGTTTGGTTTTGGCTCTCAATGCCCTTTGAAGTCGGGCGCACTGATCGTCAAATCATCTGAATGCGGTTTCATGGAGTGGTCCTGCTGACGTCGTAACTCATCAATGGCTTCCTGAAGTGCAGCTCTGGTTTGTCTATTACGACGGATCGATTGCTGCATATGGACTCGACTGGCAAAAGCATCACCAATTGCCAGGAGCACAAGCCACATTGAAAGCAACAGGAGTGTCGCGATGTAGCCCGCAGCAAAGCCCAGAGAGGCTCTGAACTGTGGAAGATAGTCGCACATTGCGATCAACGCCCCAAGTGTAATCGTCAAGGCAGAGGTCTGCATTCGACGACGATACTGGGATTCGTGAAACTTGAAGTCCGGCGGAGAGAGGCCGGCATCATTCATAACGGACCGATGTTGGCGAATATGCCAAGCCACCATCGCAATGCCGAAGAGCCATACGAATGATCCGAAGGCGATGAAGATGTAGGTTGTTCCCATGCTCGATCATCTTGGGGTTATGGACGTGCCCGAAATAGGAAGGAATTCCATCGCCTTGCCGTTGAAATGCGGAGCCTGCATTGAATTCCTGAAGCTCGGGAAGAATAAATCGGCAACTGCCGTTCCGGCTTTTGCTCTTAAAGCTAACACATTTGCAGCCAAACGTTTGCGGAGCACCGTGGAGTTCTCGTCCGGGAATTTAATCCTTTGGGGTGAAGCAGTTTTCCTCTGTGTGTGCGATCCGCAGCAGAATGACTCTACTCCCTGAACTTCTGAGCTGTGACCAAAGAAAAGAGCGGCTTTCAAGAAGGTCTGCAGCTTTAAACCAAAAACGTCTGCCCCTGGCAACCGCCAGAATAAAAACTATTTGCCTCAAGACCATCCTTGGTGGTCGTTGTGTCGAGCAGGAAACACGACGCTCCCTGTGGAATATGACAACATGTTGTATTCACAATGATAACGGCCCGTCCGCGCGAACATAATTGTAATCTTGGCGTCTCTGATTTACGCAATTACAAAGAAGCAAGGACAAGCTGGCCAAACGTGGGGCCGTCGGTAACGGTGAGAATCTCTCGGGGGAGGGCTTTAGTTCAGATATTTGGCCCGAACTTCCTTGAATACTCCTGGAAACATCAGCGGTTACCGCGATTTTTTTATTTGACCGGCGATTTACGCTCGTGCAGGCAACTACTCAAGCGGTCAAACGGCCTGAGCCTGGGTGGTAAGCCAAGTTGGCAAATTGACCAGAGAGTGTTGGTCCGCCATTTGCTGTGAAGAACATGAGCGACGTTTTCGCAAAACAGTCCGTTCAAGTGTCAGCAGACGGCATAGAGACAGATCGCAAGGAAATCCCCCAAACCCTTTCATTGTCCAGAACGTTTCACCGCCCCAGGTGTTAAGCAGACAAGGGAGTCAGTCATGGTTAGCGCAGTAAATCCAAATGAGCCGAATGTCAGTGAGTCGTTGGCGAGAGCTAATAGCTGGGGTTTAAGATCCGCCAGCGGTTTCTCGTGCGAGGCTCAGGGAAGTTCGTCCTTGAGCAGAGAAGAGCTGCATCTCGCCACAGATATGCCGGAATCCCCTCAGACTATTGGGGAAAGGATGCTTGTAAAAGCAGAGCAGGGGCAAAGCGTTGAGTGTCTGGCGCAAAGTTTCCACGTCAGTCGAACAGCAGTCCATGCCGCCTTGGTGCAGGCACGGGCTCGTAGAGTACTGGCGGAAGTTGTCGAGTTTATAGACAACAATCAGTTCCGAAGTCCATCCGCGGAGGCCGTCATTTGTGGGAAGCCGCCAGAGGTTTCCGAAGACGAACGCCCTGCGCGGATGCCGTCAGGCTTGCCAGCCTACCTCGGAGAACTCTACAGGGTCAGGTTGTTGACCAAGGCAGAGGAGCAGCACTACTTTCGCAAGATGAACTTCAGGAAGTTTCAATTTCTGCAACTGCGAGCAGGCTTGGATTCTTCGAAACCTTCTGCTCGGCTGATTTCTCGTCTTGAGCGACTTCTGGGGGAGATCTCGGGAATCAAAAACCTGCTGATTAAGTCGAACTTACGCTTGGTTGTCTCAATCGCGAAGAGATATCTCAAGTCAAACACGGGCTTCTTTGAGCTGGTCAGTGATGGCAATATCTCCTTGATTCGGGCCGTTGAAAAGTTTGACTACGCCCGGGGAAACAAGTTTTCAACTTATGCCTCGTGGGCTATTTTGAAGAATTTCACTCGCTCGGTTCCCGCCGAGCACCAACGGTTGACCCGGTTTCAGACGGGGCAGGAAGAAATTTTCACTCAGTCCGCCGAACAACGAGGCGCCTTCTTCAGTGATGAACATGCGAACCGGTCTCAGAGAGCTGTCATTCAGGAGCTACTCGGCGAGCTAGATGGGCGTGAACAAAAGGTCATATCTTGTCGATTTGGGCTCGGGGAAAGTGTTGAACCAGAAACACTCGAAGAGGTTGGTACGCGACTGGGTGTTACTAAGGAACGCGTACGCCAGATTGAGGTAAGGACTTTGGAGAAGCTGCGACGAATAGCCGAACGTCGGTCTTTTGAGATTCCCGGCTTTTGAGAAAAACTGTAGAGAAAGGTGGTTCGCCTGTCGACAACATGGGGATCCATCGGACGGCCGATGAGTTGACGGGTTGAAAACAAGGTTTTGTCAGGCGCGATCGGAGCCAATTCTGGGGAAATATTCCCGCCAGGATCGGGAGTTGCCCCGTTGTTGGGAGCTTTCCGGGATCTGCCTTGCCTGACGAGAACCGATTGCTATACTCCGCGACTCGCCACCGCATCCGGTCCGCGCTAGTGTAGCTCAATTGGTAGAGCTCCGGTTTTGTAAACCGGTGGTTGTGGGTTCAAGTCCCTCCGCTAGCTTCCGCGAACCTTCGAGCCGGGACCTCTCATGGTGCTGTGCATTCGCAGGTGCTGGCTAATTTGAGAGTATTCGTGTTTGGAGTGTGTAAAAGGGGGAATACCTGAGCGGCCAAAGGGGCCAGACTGTAAATCTGGTGGCAATGCCTTCGCAGGTTCGAATCCTGCTCCCGCCATCAATTGTGTGTGTTGCAGGCCTTGGGGTTGCGGGTGTAGCTCAATGGTATTGTTCCAGCCTTCCAAGGTGGCCACGTGGGTTCGATTGCCATCACC
>CAIJTV010001258.1:0-3651 GCA_903823635.1 uncultured Planctomycetaceae bacterium | reverse complement strand
CCCACGCACCGCTCGCCTTGAAATCCTGAATCAGTTCCTTCAGGCAACTCTCCACAACACCAGACTCCGATCGAGCCTGCTCGCTGCTGCGCATCATGCTGGAGGCGGCTCGACCGGGACCTGTGAGATCGCGAGCTGCCCCATCTTTGGATTCGGATGTCAAAAGCGGCAGCACCGGACGTCGCCCTGATCGTCGCATAAAGTCGATCAGCTTGTGCGCGGCAATGGAGAACAACCAAGACTCCAGCGGCGTTCGATCATCGTAATTCGGCAGAGCTTTCAGGAAGCCAAGAAAGGTTTCCTGCACAATATCTTCCGCCGCCGAACGATCCTGCAATCGAGTTCTCGCGAAGGCCAACAGGCGACCTTCATACATATCAATACACTGTTGCCATGCATCGGCTTCACCCGCTCGAATGCGGAGTACAAGCTGTCGATCGGCTTCGCTAGCGGCCATGGGTCTCTTTATCGCGACAACGAACACAGGATTGATTTAAGTGAGCGACAACATCCGCAGTATAGATCGAGCATCCCACGACGTTGAACTGGTAAAGCCGTGCCTTTGCAAAGAAGCAGCGTTTTCTCCAGCATTCTGCCCGTCGGCGGAGCGACGGGTCTACCGTACACCCGTCGCTCCGCCGACGGGATTAACTATTCTTCGTCCACCTGCCGCAGATTCCAAGCCGTCGCAGCAATGCGTAGATGAGCGTACGAGATTTCGCTTTTCAGATGTTCGAACAGCGGCTTCAGACGCTCTGAGCCAAGCTGTCCGATGGCTTCATTGATTCGTTTTTCCATCGCCGGAGGAACCCAGGGATTGATCTCTGTGATGCGATGAGCTTCCACATACACGCCCAGATACTTGCTGACCGTGTCCATGGAACGACCCAATTGGTGAGCCGCGTCTTCCATCGAAAAACCCTGCTCAAACAGATCGAAATATTCCTGAGCCTTCCCTTCGCTCGGAGCTTTCGTCGCCTGTCGCAACGCAGGGCGAGCCTTGACGGCTTCGTCCAGCCCGACGTTCGTTTCGACGTTGTTGGCTTCACACCATTGCTGAATCGTGAACAGTACAACCGCTCCGAATTCCTTCTGCTTCTGAGCACCGATGCCGCTGATCTTCGTCAACATGTCACCTTTCGTCGGTCGATGACGCGCGAGATCTCGCAGAGTCGCATCGCCGAAGATAATGTAGGGCGGCACATGCTTCTGAATGGCCAAGCGAGTTCTCATGGCTCGCAGCTCTTCAAAGAGATCACGATCCACTCCGGACCAGGGATCTTCAAACGGCTGCGCGGAATCGGCCACGCGAGTTCTCAGCAAAGTCGGCGTCTGTTGTCCCTTGAGCAATAATCGTCCCGATGGTGTGACTTCCAGGCAGTTGAACTCACCAGCCTGACGTAGAAATCCCTGAGACAACAACTGATCAATCCAGGTTCGCAGTTGCGGTTCCGACTCGTCCTTCATCAGACCGTGGGTGCTCAGCTTGTCGTGGCCATTTTCCACGATGCGTTTAGCCTTCGAACCTCGCAGAACCTGAGCCGTATACGCCGCCCCAAACCGTTCGCCTTGTCGTACGACGCACGACAGAATTTTTTGCCCCACGATCAGCGCATCGGAAACTGGTTCCATTTCCTTCAGACAAAAGTCGCACGCGCCGCAGTTGCTGGCTTCCAGAACCTGTCCGAAGTGTTCGACAAGCTGTGCATGACGACAGCGAGTGCTCACGCAGTATTGCTTCATCGCCTGCAGAGATTCACGGCCAGCGTCCAGCACCGCAGGATCTTCGGTATCCTGCATCAGGAATTCCCACGTGTCGACGTCATTCGCTGCGTAGAGCAAAACGCAGTCAGCCTCCAGACCATCGCGGCCTGCGCGTCCGCTTTCCTGCTGATAATTTTCCAGTGACCGAGGCATCTCGGCGTGAATCACAAAGCGGACATTGCTCTTGTCGATGCCCATTCCAAAGGCGACGGTCGCTACGATGATGTTGACGTCTTCATCGATAAACGCATCCTGATTCTTCCGGCGATCTTCATCTGGCATCCCGGCATGATAAGGCAACGTGCGAAAGCCCAGACGATTCAACGCTTCACTGGTCGCGTCGACATTCTTGCGGCTGATGCAGTAGATGACTCCGGATTCTCCTTTGTGTCGATTCAGGATTCTCTGAATCTGCCCAATTGCATCCGTCCGCCGTTCGACTCGATATTGCAGATTCGGTCGATCAAATGATCCAACCAGAATATCGCAGTTCGTAAGCCCCAGCTGTTCCACTATGTCCGCGCGGACCTGCTCGGTCGCGGTAGCCGTGTAACCGTGAACGGAAATGCCAGGAAAGATTGTTTTCAAATTCCGAAGCTGACGGTACTCGGGACGAAAATCGTGACCCCACTGGCTGATACAGTGAGCTTCGTCGATCGCCACAAACGAAACTCTCGCACCCTGCAGGAACTCCACCGTCTTGGTTTGCACCAGGCGTTCCGGAGCGATGTAAAGTAGCTTCAGTTCTCGTCGACGAATCTTGTCGGCGACTTCGATCTTCTCACGATTCGTCTGCATACTGTTGATGCAGGCCGCCGAGATCCCAACGCTCTGCAGTGAATCGACCTGATCCTTCATAAGCGAAATCAGGGGCGAAACAATCAAAGCCAGCCCGTCACGAGAAATCGCTGGTACCTGGTAACACAACGACTTTCCGCCGCCCGTGGGCAGCACGACGAGCGAATCCTGATCACTCATGACCAGCGACATCGCTTCTCTCTGCAAAGCGCGGAAACCGGGATAGCCCCAATACTGCTTTAGATTGGACAACAATGGCTTTGCGAAATGCAAAGTGTCCGCTCGACCAATACTGGCCGAATCGTCTTCTGCGGCAGAAACTTGAGAACCCGGTTTAGTCATGGAGCATTGTCATTCGGCGATTGAAAGCGATACATGAGATCAGCGTTGACGTTCAGATGAATACGCGAACACTTCGATCAATAAATCGACGGCGGCGCATCCTGACTGCCATCCGCATGCAGAAACCGAAAGTCACAGCCTTCGTGAGCCTGAGTGGTCTCATCAAAGTACAACTTGCCGTAACCTCGACTGAACTTCGGGTCTGGTGAGACCCACTTCGCACGGCGTGAATTCAGCTCCTCTTCGGAAACTTCCAGTTGAAGCTTTCGACCGGCCACGTCCAAACAGACGATGTCGCCATCCTGCACCAATGCCAATGGTCCGCCAATGTAGGACTCAGGCGACACATGCAGCACGCAGGCTCCGTAACTGGTGCCACTCATTCGCGCGTCGCTGATGCGAACCATGTCGCGAACTCCCTCCTGCAGCAGATACTTCGGAATTGGCAACATGCCCCATTCCGGAATCCCCGGAGCTCCCAGTGGACCCGCATTCTGCAACACGATCACATGATCCTTCGTCAGCCCCAGCGCGGGCTCGTCGATGCGAGCGTTCAGGTCCGGATAATCTTTCACGACGGCGGCCGGACCACGATGCTGAAGCAAATGAGCTTCCGCAGCGGCCGGTTTAATCACGCATCCGTCCGGAGCCAGATTGCCTCGCAGAACCGCCAGGCTTCCTGTCGTACAGATCGCATTGTTTCGCCGACGAATGACATCGTCGTTCCAGATTTCCGCTTCGCCGATG
>CAIJTV010001257.1:0-2988 GCA_903823635.1 uncultured Planctomycetaceae bacterium | reverse complement strand
GCGAATGTAAATCTCCATGTGCACAATGCGGATGGCACTCGTACGGCGACTCCGATCGTAGAGCTCAAGAACATGAACAGCTTCCGCAATGTGGAACTGGCCGTCGAGTATGAAACTCGCCGTCAGTGGAAGCAATGGCTGAAGACCGGACAGAAGATTGGCGAAGTCCCGAAGCAGACTCGTGGATGGGATGCCGATCGCAATGAAACATTCGGTCAGCGTGAGAAAGAAGAATCTTCGGACTATCGCTACTTCCCTGATCCGGACCTGTTACCGGTAACGACCACTGTGGAGCAGATCGAGAAGATTCGAAGTTCCTTGCCAGAGACACCGGCGGCTCGACGCGAGCGATTCCGCAATGTGCTGGGACTCACGGAGTACGACACCAATGTTCTTCTGTCTCAGGGCCCGGCTCTGACAGCATGGTTTGAACAGGTCAGTCAACTGTGCGGTGACGGAAAACTAGCCGCCAACTGGGTGACTCAGGATATCCTGCGAGATCTGAACGCCGACGGGGTAACGATCCATGAATTCGCGGTTACGGCCGAGATTCTGGGCACGCTGCTGAAGTGTATTCAGACCGAACGCATCACCACGAAGAGTGCTCGCGAAGTCTACGCAGCATTGCGATCTGATGCGGCCGAAGAAAAGGCCATCGAGCCAGCCGATGTTGACCGTCTCATCACAGAACGCAAGCTGGAGATTGTTCGCGACACCGGTGCCATGGACACGGCAATTGCGGCGGCCCTCGCATCAAAGCCAGAAGCCGCCAGCGATTTCCGAGCTGGCAAGCAAAACGCGATTGGTCCGTTGATCGGCATGATCATGAAACAAGTCGGCGGCGCGGATCCAAAACAGGTTCGCGAACGCCTCATCGCGACAATCATGGCTGGGGCGTAGTTGGCATGTTGATTCAGTAGTCTCGGTTTCGCTCTGCGGCTGTGAATCTACAGAAGACGTAGGGTGGGACAAGTGAGCGTTAGCGAACGCCGGCCCACCAATTGGACGTATTCCACATGGTGGGCCGGCGCCCCGCTGGTCCCACCCTACAATAAATCCACTGTGTGCTCGCGCTGTCACGCTTTATGCCAGCAGATCATGGACCACCTTGGCATGCGTCACTTCAGCATCAGTCAGACTCGTATCGCGGCCATCGTAAGGCACGGCTAAGCGAGTATGATCGAGCCCCAATGACGCCAGCATCGTCGCGTGCAGATCGTGAACGTTGACGATATTTTCAACGGATGCATAACCAAACGGATCCGTCGCACCGTAGACGCAGCCTCGCTTGAAACCACCGCCGGCGATCCACGATGAAAAGGCATGTCGGTTATGGTCGCGTCCATCGGGGCCTTGAGAAATCGGCAGGCGTCCGAATTCACCGGTCCAGATCACGATGGTGGAATCGAGAAGTCCTCGCTGCTTCAAATCTTTCACCAATGCGGCCGAGGGCTGATCGGTGCGAGCACACAAGCCTTTAAGACTTTCGGCATTGCGACTATGAGTATCCCATGGCTGACCGCTCATGTAGACCCCGACAAATCGCACGCCTTGCTCGATAAGCTTGCGAGCGGTCAGGCAGCGGGCTCCGTATTCTTCGATGGCTGGATTATCAAGCCCGTAGAGTTCTCGCGTTTCCTTCGTCTCACCCGACAAATCCAGCAGCTCGGGAACCGACGTCTGCATCCTCGCGGCGGTTTCGAAGTTTGCGATACGAGCCGTGAGTTCTGAGTTCTCCGGATATCGCGAGGCGTGTCGACGATTCAGCTTCCCAAGATAATCCAGCTGATTGCGACGCACAGCCGCAGTGACGCCTTCCGGACTTTGAAGGTTCAGCACGGGTGATGAACCTGAGCGGAAGACGGTGCCCTGATAAACCGCTGGCAACCATCCGGAACTCCAGTTCTTCTCACCATCGATCGGCAGCCCGCCGGGATCCGATAACACGACGAACGATGGAAGATCGCGATTCTCTGTCCCTAGAGCATAAGAGATCCACGAACCAAACGAAGGCATGCCGGCAAACAGTCGACCCGAATGAATCATTCTCAGGGCGGCTTCATGATCGACAGAACCCGTCTTCATCGAGCGAATCAGAGTGATCTCGTCGGCAATCGATCCGGTATGAGGCAACAATTCGCACAGTTCCATACCCGATTCGCCGTACTTCCGAAACTTGTACGGTGAACCCAGAACGTTGCCCTTTTGCTTATCGAAGTGAGTTTCCAGATCGCCAGCCGGATAGGGCTGACCGTGCCACTTTTGTAGCTCCGGTTTGGGGTCGAACAGATCCATCTGGCTCGGGCCGCCGTTTTGAAACAGGCAGATCACCGACTTTGCCTTTGGCGCCACATCGGGCGCGACCGACGTCGATTCACTCGCTTTGCCTGATTGCTGCTGGGCTAGCATCGAAGCGAGAGCCAGAAGTCCCACATGCCCGGCGTGAGTGCTCAGGAACATGCGGCGAGTGGCTTCAGTCGGGGACGGCAGGTCGAAGTGCAGAGGATGCATCGGGGGGAGCTCACAAAAAGAGACGTGTGGGCTCGATAAGATTACCGTCAGTGCACCGGTTCGCTCAATCGGTCTGAAAGGTCCACATGGCGATTTTGTGCAAATGCTTGACTGACTGCGACATCAGGTACGATGGGCATTCCTGCCCGTTGCGACCTTAACCACAATAAAAGGTTGGACAAGAATGTCCAACCTACGCGTGCAAACTCACAGAACTACGGTGACTGCAATAGCGACCGAGCTGACGTTCTTGATTTGCCGGACTTCGCCGCTGTACGCTTCGAAGTGGCCTCTGTCGATGGGCGAACTGCCGCGGTTGCTGCTCGTGGCGTTGAATCGTCAGACTCACCAGTCAGCAGTTCCAGCATATACGCACTGGCCCGAGGAATCACGATCACTCGCTTTTGTGAACCAGGCTTCTTGTCATCGATGACAATCGTGATCTCGGGACCGGACTCGGTCGTTGCGGAGACAACG
>CAIJTV010001256.1:0-8099 GCA_903823635.1 uncultured Planctomycetaceae bacterium | reverse complement strand
GCATTCGCGAGATCTCAGGGAATACGTCCAATGCCGCAACTGTTGCAGGCCATGCCGTCGAAGCTGCTAATCGTACGAACGCAACGGTTCTGAAGCTGGGCGAAAGCAGTGCCGAAATTGGTAACGTGATTAAAGTGATCAACTCGATCGCTGAACAGACAAATCTGCTGGCCCTGAACGCCACCATCGAAGCCGCTCGAGCCGGTGAAGCCGGTAAGGGATTTGCTGTCGTCGCCAACGAAGTGAAAGAACTGGCCAAGCGGACCAGCGAAGCGACCGAAGACATTATTCGTAAGATCGCGATGATTCAGGACGATACGGCTCAGGCCGTTCAGGCGATCGGTCAGGTTGCCGGAATTATCCGCCAGATCAATGAATCTCAGAACGCCATCGCCAGTGCGGTTGAAGAACAGTCCGCAATGACGGGTGAAATCAGTCGCAACATCGCCGAAGTTGCTGCAGGCAGCGGCGAGATCGCTCGCAACATTACTCTTGTCGCCAATGCTGCAGATTCCACATCGCGTGGTACGGATGAAACTCTCCAGGCAGCGGCTGATATCGAGCAGATGGCGGAAGATCTTCTTATGCTTGTGGGAGCTGTTCAGGAGGCCGTGTCTCCTGTCAACGAACGCAAGCGAGCCGCCGCGAGGGCATCGCGAAGAATGACATCAAGCCGTGAGTTCGATCCCAACCACGTCAAGATGACATAAGAGTGCAGGTCCCGCCTGCCGGGCGGGACTTCGTGGCTTGCCGCGAAGTTGAGTACATCTGATTTGCAAGGACTGGCCTGTGAGATGTTTCCGCGTCGCACAGGTTCGTCTTGCGGCGAAAGTCCTTTCCGGCAAAAAGGAACTACGTGTGAGAGAACGACAAATCGGAGGGCTGACGCCCTGCCGCTCGCCATTAATCAATACCAGATTCTCAGACAGTTCAAGATCTTCAGGGCAACACCATGCGGCTTAACAACATGACAATCCCAGTCAGGCTCTATCTCCTGATTGGAGTTTTTTCGGCAGGTCTGATTGGTTACGGAGTCTGGTCTAATCGAACTCTTTCCATCACCAAAGTGAATGGCCCGTTCTATGGGAAGATTGTGGAAATGAAGGATGTGCTCGCCGACATCCTTCCACCACCGGAATTTATCATTGAGAGCTACCTCGTTTCTTACAAACTGGCCGAAGCCATAGAAACGAAACAGCCATCGACAACAATTAATGAACTGGTCGAAACTCTGCGGAGTCTCGAAAGCGTCTACCATCAGCGACATACTTACTGGGAAGAGAAACTGGCCGAAGGGAAGATTCGTGCTTCGTTGATGGAATCGACCCATGAGCCTGCGATGGAGTTCTTCCGAGTCAGCAACGAGCAGTTTATTCCGGCGTGCCTCTCCAACGACGGCCCAAAAGCCGAAACGCTGCTGCGAGGTGTGCTGACGTCACTTTATGAGTCGCACAAGACTGAGATCGTCAACTTGTCAAACCTGTCTGTGGAGACTGCTTCAGAGATCGAAAAGGAAGCGGCAGAAGTTGTTGCATCCAGTATTAAGTTAAACGTAACGTTTGCTGTTACAGTCGTCTTTGTCTGTGGCCTCTTCGGCTGGCTTACCGCTCGTAAGGTTTCTGGTGTCCTGCGAGGTTCTGCAGAGGCTCTGCGTTGCGTTGCCAGGGAAGAACTGGCGATCGTCGGACAGCAGATGCGATCCGATGCTCAGGAGACCAGCCACCAGGCGACGCTTGCCAGCGGAGCCGCGGAACAAGTCAGTGCGAACGCCTCCGCTCTGTCGCAGGCTGTTGATGAATTCAACACCAGCATTCGTGAAATCTCGGGCAACACAGCCAACGCGGCCACGGTCGCTGGTCATGCGGTCGAAGCCGCCAACAAGACAACTGCCACCGTCACAAAGCTTGGTCAAAGCAGTGCCGAGATCGGCAACGTCATCAAAGTCATCAACTCGATCGCTTCTCAGACAAACCTCCTGGCTCTGAACGCAACGATCGAAGCCGCTCGAGCTGGCGAAGCTGGCAAAGGCTTTGCCGTTGTTGCTAATGAAGTCAAAGAACTGGCCAAGCAGACGGGCCTGGCAACGGAAGACATCATTCGCAAGATTGCCATGATTCAGGATGACACTTCGGAAGCTGTTATGGCCATCGAACAGGTGACCGGCATCATTCGCCAGATCAATGAAACTCAGAACGCCATCGCCAGTGCTGTGGAAGAACAGTCCGCGATGACGGGCGAGATCAGTCGCAATATCTCCGAAGTCGCCGCGGGCAGCGGAGAAATTGCTCGGAACATTACACGAGTAGCAGACGCTGCTCAATCAACCTCGACCGGCACTGAAGGAACACTAAGTGCCGCCGCTGAGATTGAAGACATGGCAGAGGAACTGCTCCGTCTGGTCGGTGATGTCAGATCAGCGGTCAGCAGTCGATCAGAACGGACGATGGCCAATGGCAGGTCAATGGCACACTAGTTTCGTTTCAATACGTGGCTTTCAAGTAGGATGGGCATTCTTGCCCGTCGAAACCCAGTCGGACAAGAATGTCCAACCTACATTTCAGGGTTCTGCAATGAACTCGCTCAGGGTTTCTCTGACGTCTTTACTCTTGTTTTTCTAAACGTTTCCATCCCGATTCACACCAACTGTTTCGTTGAAAGTTGGAACCATGATCAAGCGTCTCTCGATTGCTGCCAGACTGCGACTGATTCTCGCGTTGTCTGTTTTAGGTATCGTTGTCAGCAGCGCGCTGTTCTACGACGCCATGAAGCGTTCGTCCGTGCATGGACCGGGATATCTGGAGATCGTTCAGGGCAAAGATGTGATCGCCGACATTCTGCCTCCGCCCGAGTACATCGTTGAATCACATCTCGTGGTCCATCAAATGGTCGTTGCCATGCAAAACAAACGGCATTCTGAAGTCACGCTCGGCATTGATCGGCTGCAGGTACTGAAGAAAGAATTCACGGACCGCCATGCGTTCTGGAATACAGATTTGAATGACGAGGAACAGCGGGCGATGATGCTGGAACAACTCTACGCACCGGCGATGGAATTCTATCAGATCGTGGAAAGTGATCTGATTCCCGCCTGCGAACAGAACCAGGAAGAAAAGGCCGTGCAAGTGCTGCTGGGCCCATTGACGGAGCAATACACATTGCATCGGGATGCCGTGAATTCACTGGTCACTTATACCACGGAAAAGAATATCAGGCGTGAAGCGGAGATTGTGGAGAGCATGAACGCCAGTACGAACCTGTGCCTCACAATCGTCGTCACCACAATCGTAGTCGTTGGTGGATTCGGAAGTTGGGTGATCAGCACGGCGGTTGCTCCTCTGCGTCAGAAAGCCACAATATTGTCCACTCAGGCAGCGGAAACCGGCAGTAGTGCTGACAACATTGCGGCGGCCGTGCGTCAACTGGATGACAGTATTCGAGAGATCTCTCAGAACGCACATCAGGCGGAGAGTGTCTGCTCAACGGCTAAAGATTCCGTCCATCGCACAAGTCAGGTTCTGCACGGGTTGTGTGCCAGCAGCCAGCAGATTGGTGAAGTGATTCAGTTGATCAAACGAATTACCCATCAAACAAATCTGCTGGCTCTCAACGCCACCATTGAAGCCGCACGAGCGGGTGAAGCCGGGATGGGGTTTGCTGTCGTTGCCAGAGAAGTCAAGGAACTGGCCTCTCAGACAAATGAAGCGGCTACCTCAATCATCGGGCATATTGAAGCCATTCAAACCGAAACTGCGACGGCTCTGACGTCTATCGAGATGGTCAGCGAAGTTGTCACGGCGATTCACGAAAGCCAGACGGGTATTGCCTCGGCTGTCTCTCAACAGTCTGACATGACCATGCAACTGGCTCGAAACGTGGACGACATGGCCAACGCCAGTCGTGTCATGAATGAGACGGCAGGTCAGTTGATGACGGAAGGTTCAAGAACGGGAACTGGTGGCAGCAGCAAACGGATAGGACTCACCCAGTCGGTGTAGCTTAGTGATTAGAATCGGCTGATTTCAGCACAACAAAATATGATCAAAACGTGAGCACAGATCCGGGCTCACAACTTAATGTCTTAAGGAGTTTTCATGTACGCTCTGATTATCGACGACTCTCGAGCCATGCGACGCATTCTGCGACAGATTGTGGAGCCCCTGGGTTTCCAGATTCTGGAAGCAGGCGACGGGCAGGAGGGACTGGAACGGCTTGAACAGTATCACCCGGATATTGAACTGACCCTGGTGGACTGGAACATGCCGGTGATGAACGGACTGGAGTTCGTCAAGGCCGTACGTGCTGACGACCAGTACCAACAGATGAAGATTGCGATGGTGACAACGGAGACGGAGCCGGCTCAGATGGCAAGAGCATTGATGGCCGGTGTCGACGAGTTTGTCATGAAGCCATTCACTTCGGAGATTCTGATCGAGAAGTTGAAGCTAATTGGCGTGGAGTGTCCGGACACAGTCTGACTCTTCGTTGCCGCAAGCTTCAACGCGTTGAGTTCCAGTGACGAGACGACAGCGGCGTACAATCGCTTAGTCCTCAGAGAAGACACGCGTGTGACCCTGTCAGCCGCGCGTCACTTATAACGAGATGCCCAGACGGTCTCAGACAACTATACAACAAAGATTGTGACACAATGACAACAGTAACCTCGCCAACTGCAGAGTTGGCCCCGAATCTGCAGGTGGAATTCCGCCGTAAGGCTCAGGCCCTGCAGATGCTGCCGGGGGTCGCCGTCCAGGCTCTGGAGATCGCTCGTGACCCGGAATGCACCATTCGTGAGTTTGTCGCCGTGGTCGAACGCGACGCCAAACTGGCGGCTGATATTCTGTCCATGTCGAACTCCGTGATGTTCTCGGCGGGCGGGCCGCCCGTGTTGAGTCTGCAGCAGGCCATTGTACGGCTGGGGTTTCGCCAGTGCCGAAATCTGATTCTCAGCACCAGCATGGCTTCGCTGATGAAGAATCTCACCTTGGAAGAAGAATGGGTGCGAGACGTTCTGTGTCGCCATGGCTTCCTGACCGGAATGTTGGCGATCAATGTCAATAAAGTTGTTGGCACAGGCTTTCAGGGCGAAGAATTTGCCGCGGGACTGGTCCATGACTTTGGACGTCTGCTACTGGCGGTCTGTGTTCCGGACAAGTTCTGCACCGCTGATCCACTGCACTTCGACGAGTCCCCGGAAATGCTCACGATGGAACGTCGAATCCTGGGGACCGACCACTGTGAAGCCGGTGCCTGGTACGCGGAACTCAGCAAACTGCCGTCCGAGTTTGTTGAAGTCATTCGATATCACCACAACCCGGCGGCCTGTACGAAGCATCGCCGACTTGTGGCACTGGTCGCGATCGCAGACCACATGGCCAGCTATCTGCAAAGATTCGACAACGGCAATCAATACAACCTGCGGGATAACGAAGCCGTCTATGTTCTGGAGAGCTGTGGTCAGCCAAATGTCGCAGCACGTCTGGCGGACGTTTGCCGGGAAATGATGACTTCCGCAAAGAGAGATGTTCAGAGAATGTGGTCCGTCTGATTTCGTGACAATACTCTGAACCCTCGTTTTCTCCGACTTCCTCTCAACAAGATTTTGAGTTTTCAACATGAGTAGTATCATACGAGTGATGTTCGCAGATGATTCCTCGGTGACGCGCCGGATTGTGTCTGAAGCAATCACGCGGGAACCAGACATGGAACTGGTTGGCGCGGCCCAGGATGGTGATGAGGCAATCTCTTTCTTCAAATCGCAGAAGCCGGATCTGGTGCTTCTGGATGTCGATATGCCCACCTTAAACGGCATCGAGGCGCTCAAGGCAATTCGCAAGCTGAATGATTCAGTTCCCGTTATCATGTTCAGTACATTGACGGTTAAGGGCGGCGAAGCGACGTTGGATGCTCTGGCGGCCGGAGCGACCGACTATGTACCCAAGCCGACTGGAGTGGGCCACTTGAACAAGGCGATGGACTATCTGCGTCAAGAATTGATCCCCAAGGTTAGAATGTGGGGCGCCAGGTACAAATCACGTCAGGAAAAGGCAGCTCAGGCCAGTGCGTCTGCATCAGGCAGAACGAACGGTGCTGTCAGCTCAACTTCCGCAGTCGCCAACAAAGATGCTCGCGGCAGTGGCGCGTTCACAGTGACTCTGTCAAAGCCACAGGTCATTCCACAGACACAACCCCAGCGACGACGGAATGTCCCGATTGGTGTTCTGGCGATCGGTGCTTCAACCGGTGGCCCGAATGCTCTGGCGGAACTGATCGGCCTCCTGCCAGGTGACATCGGTGTTCCAGTGCTGATTACTCAACATATGCCACCCGTCTTTACGCAACTCCTTGCCGAGCGACTTGACCGAAGCTCACGGCTGAAGGTCAAGGAAGCGTTCGATGGTGCTGTGGTTCGAGCTGGCGAAGCGTGGGTCGCTCCGGGCGACTTCCACATGATTGTGACTCGCGAAGGCACAGAGACGATTCTCCGAACGAACAAGAACGCTCCCGAGAATTCCTGTCGTCCGGCGGTTGATGTGATGTTCCGCTCCGTTGCCGACGTTTACGGTGCCAGTGCTCTGGCATGTGTTCTGACGGGAATGGGGCGAGATGGAACGGCTGGTGCGCAGGTACTCGCAAAGACCGGAGCCAGTATTCTGGCTCAGGACGAAGCGTCTTCAGTCGTCTGGGGTATGCCGCGAGCTGTCTACGAATCCGGCGTCGCAGATGCTGTTCTGAATCTGAAGGATATGGCGGCCGCCATCACGACTCGCATTCGTGGCTCTAACAATTCATCGTCTCTGACCGTCGCACGCTGATCCAGTCGCCGCGAAATTCCTGATGAGGATCGTCCGGCACCCATCCAACAGCCTGATGTTTCTCGCCCTACATCTGAACCACGCTCTCAACTCCGTCGGGATTCATTACAATGCCTCTGGCGACCATGGAAATTGACTTCCTGAAACAGCTGATCGCTCAGCGTTCAGGAAATGTTATTTCGTCAAATCAGGATTATCTGCTTGAATCACGTCTGCTGCCGGTGGCCAAGTCGGCCGGTCTGACCAACGTCAATGCACTGGTCGCCGAACTGCGCAAACACGCGAACGGTCTGCTGCCGGAACGTGTCGCCGAAGCGATGACGATCAACGAAACCAGCTTCTTCCGCGATATGTCGCCGTTTGAAGCACTTCGTTCAAGCGTGATCCCGTACATGCTTCAGGCCCGATCTGCTTCGAAGTCACTGAATATCTGGTGCGGTGCCAGCTCCAGCGGACAGGAACCGTACACGATCGGCATGACCCTGCGAGAATACTTCAACGAACTCGGCGCATGGAATGTGAAGATCCACGCAACCGACCTGTCAGAAGAAATGGTGAAGAGAACTCAGGAAGGAACCTACAGCCAGTTTGAAGTCAATCGGGGTCTACCCGCGCAGATGCTGCTGCGACATTTTGAACGAACGGGCAACTCATGGCGTGCTCGACCGGAACTGCGAAAAATGATTGATGCTCGTCGCATGAATTTAACAGGTCCGTGGCCCACAACGACTCAGTATGACATAGTGTTTCTTCGTAACGTCATGATCTACTTTGATCAGCCCACGAAGGAACAGATCCTGAAAAGAATCCATAAGGTTCTGCGTCCCGACGGTTACTTGTTTCTCGGAGGCGGCGAGACGCTGATCACTTTGAATGTTCCGTTCACCCGAGAGACCATTGGCAAGACCGTCTGTTTCAGACCGGTCGCAGTATAGGACTTGACTCCATGACGATTGATGAACAGACACTTCAGCAGGTCGTGTCCGATGTCTGCACCGGTATGCTGGGCCTCGAACTAGAACCATCAGAACATTCTGGATGCGATGAATCGGATGCGTTATCCGCAGTAATTCGTATCTCGGGTGACTGGGATTCGCTGATTCAGGTGCTGACTCCTCGCAGAACAGCTGTCGCCATTGCATCCAATATGTTTGCGATGAGCGAAGAAGAGCTGTCCGAGGCCGAGATTCGCGACGCAGTCGGGGAGATCGTCAACATGGTTGGCGGGAACCTCAAGGGCATCGTCGAAGGCGACTCCGCTCTGTCCCTGCCGTGCGTCGGCGAATG
>CAIJTV010001255.1:0-17443 GCA_903823635.1 uncultured Planctomycetaceae bacterium | reverse complement strand
TTAACGGCAAGCCGCAGGCGGGCAACGAAGCCTGCGGCTTGCCGTGAAACGAATAAATGCACATTCCGCAAAAAACCGGGCGTTACCTTCCGGCAATTAGCGCCCAAGTCCAAGCGTCACAAGAGGCGGCTGGTTCTGTTCACAGAGCGGTGAAACAGCGCCGGGCTGTTGCAGGATCGCCGTGACCGTCGTTTCCCGAAGGCTCTTCTCTGCGCGGGCCATCACATCATCAAGACTCTGGTGCAAGGGGCACAGTGTTCCGGTGTGTGACACGATACCCAGCGGGCATTTGCGAATGCGCTGGAACGGTTCGACGGACTCGATGACCTCCCAGAGAGTGAGGTCGTCGGGACTCTTGCTCAGCACAAAGCCGCCATGGAGTCCTCGCTGAGAAGACACGATGCCGCCTTTGGCGAGACCCTGCATGAGTTTAGACAGGTACGGCGCGGGTACCTGAGTTTTCGCGGCAATCTCTTTCGCCGTGCATGGACGTCCTCCGTGTTGAGCGATCGTTACAACCGCGCGGAGTGCGTACTCGACAGTTTGTGAAATCACGAAAACGACCTTTCCAGGGCACCTGTCCCGTAGCACCGCATGATTGCAAAAGGAATAGCCTTCAGGAAGTGATTCACGTCAACTTTTCCGACTCTATTGGTGGTTGCCTGTGCGTTGCTTCGCGCGACAGACCCAGGTATTCTGCCGGAGAGAACTGCGTGCGGAATGCGCCGCCGCCGAGTTTTTGTTGAATGAACGAATCAAAACATTCGTCAGTCTGACGAATCATAGACAGGAGCGTTGCGATGACCCCGCCTCGACGAGAGTTCCTGAAGGCAGCTGCGGCGACCGCAGCGGTGACCGTTTTGGCAAATGCTGGTGAGAGTCCGGCCGACGAAGCCACTTCTGAGCGGATCCAGATCGGGTTTATTGGCTGCGGCGGGATGGGTTCAAACCATCTCAAGCTTTTGTCGCAGCGGAAAGATGTGGAAGTTGCGATCGTCTGCGATGTTGACCAGCAGCGACTTAAAGATGCCGTAAAGATGGTCCAGGAGGGATCAGGCAAGGCTCCGAAGTCGACAGGAGATCTCAGAACGATTCTGGATGACAAGTTGATCGACGCGGTATTCATCGCCACGCCTGACCATTGGCATGCACCTGCCGCAATTCTCGCCCTCGATGCTGGCAAGCATGTTTATGTCGAAAAACCCTGTTGCCACAACGTTCGCGAAGGACGCCTGTTGGCCGAGGCGGTCAAACGGAGCGGGAAGCGATTGCAGGTTGGGACTCAGAGCCGCAGTACTCCGTGTGTCGCAGAAGGGATCGAACGAATTCGCAATGGCGAGATCGGCGAGATCCTGGTTGCCAAGGCATGGAACAGTCAGCGACGCGGAACAATCGGGAAAGCTCAGCCGGGATCGCCACCGCCACATCTGGATTTCGATAATTGGCTCGGGCCTGCTCCGGAAGTTCAGTGGCGTCCAAATCTGTTACATGGAATCTGGCGCTGGTGGTATGACTTTGGCTGCGGAGACATCGGCAACGATGGCGTGCATGACATCGACGTCGCGCTGTGGGGTTTGGGAGTGGAAACTCATCCCAGCCGAGTCACGTGTTTTGGCCAGAAGAACTTCTTCGACGACGATCAACAGTTCCCCGATACGCAATACGCTGTTTGCGAATATCCGGTCGATGGTTCACCCACAGGTCGCTGCAAGCAGTTGATTTTCGAGCAGCGAATCTGGAGCCCATACGTTCAGGAAGGCTATGAAAATGGGGCCGCCTTCTATGGCAAAGAAGGTGTGCTGATCATGGGGCACAGCATTGGCTGGAAGCTGTATGGTCCGCGTGGCAAACTGCTGGCCGAACGTACCGGCGGAGGCGATTTGCCGGCTCATCATCAGAACTTCTTCGATGCGATTCGTGATCCTTCAAAATCCTTGAACGCGTCCGTCGATGCGGGACGGCTATCTGCCACAATTGTGCATCTGGCCAACATCGCTGCTCGTACCGGTCAGGTGCTGCACTTTGATCCTGACAAGGAAGTCATCACGAACGGTGAGACGGCGAACGCTTTGGTTCGTCGCCAATATCGGGACGGGCACTGGGCTGTGCCGAAGGGCGTTTGAGCTGCAAAAGTCCCGTCGGCGGAGTGACAGGTCTACCGTACGCCCGTCGCTCCGTCGACGGGATCTTGTTTCTCGCATTCTGTCCCACCTCCAGCATTATCGGAGCAAGTCATGGCCAAGTACAAAGTCGCGATCATTGGCAGCACGGGACGAGGCGACTACGGGCACGGGCTGGATGCTGTCTGGCAGTCCATTGAACAGTGCGAAGTTGTGGCTGTCGCCGATCAGGATGAAGCAGGCCGCAGCAAGGCTGTTCCTCGAACGGGTGCCGCGCGAAGCTATGCCGACTACCGTGAAATGCTGGATAAAGAACAGCCGAACATCGTGGCGATTTGTCCTCGCTGGATTGATCAGCATCGTGACATGGTTCTGGCCTGCGCGGAACATGGCTGTCACATGTACATGGAGAAGCCGTTCTGTCGAACATTGAGTGAAGCCGATGAGATGATTCAGGCTTGTGAGATGCGGCACCTGAAGCTCGCCGTGGCCCACATCAGTCGATATTCGCCGCAACTGGATGTGATCCGCAAACTGATTCAGGCCGGTGAGATCGGCGACGTGTTGGAAATCCGCGCGCGAGGCAAAGAAGACGCACGTGGCGGTGCGGAAGATCTTTGGGTTCTGGGCACGCATGTTCTGGATCTGATGCGAGCTTTCGCCGGTGAGCCGGAATCATGTTATGCGTCGCTGTCTCAGGATGGAAAACGTGTCACGCGCGAACACATTAAGCCGGGCAATGAAGGTGTGGGTCCGCTGGCCGGAAACCGTGTTGACGCGATGTGGCGATTCAAGAGCGGAGTGACGGGATATTTCTCGTCGAAAAAAGGTGCGGGCGGCAGTCCGAATCGTTTTGGACTTCGCATCATGGGTAGTAAGGGCGTGATTGATCATACGTCGGGCTATGCGAATCCAGCATTTCTGTTGAACGATGCGACGTGGGGATCATCCGCAGCGGGGAAAACCTGGAGAACGATTTCGTCGAATGGAATCGATCAACCCGAAACGATCACTGCGACCGGATACGAAGGTGGGAATCCGGCCGCTGCCAGGGATCTGATCGCTGCCATTGAAGAGGATCGTCAGCCAAAATGCTCGATGTATGAAGCCCGGGGAACAATCGAAATGGTTCTCTCGGTCTTCGAGTCTCATCGAGCCGGTGGACCGATCAGCATGCCTCTGCAATGCAAAGCGAATCCTCTGGGTGAACTGACGGAATAAGACGCGAATGAGTATGTCTCCGGATGACGCCGACGAACGTCTGGCCATCGCCTTTGACGAGCTGATCCAGGATTCCCGCAGTGGGTCTTCGCAGCAGCGCCTGGAAGAGGCGATTCGCAAGAATCCGGATCTGGAACAGGACCTTCGTGAACTATTCGCAACGGCTCAATTTGCTGACGACGTCGCCATGCTGCAGTCGTCGGACCTCAACCATCTCACCGGCGGCTCAACACTCCTGACTTCAGGTCAGAATGATCGAAGTTCAGGATCGGCCATCGGTAGCGTGATTGGAGATTACGAGTTAGAGGAGGAAATCGGTCGGGGTGGTATGGGAGTCGTCTACCGCGCGACTCAGATCAGTCTGCAGCGAACGGTCGCCCTGAAGATGATTCCGAATGCTGCCTTTGCATCGACTTCGGATCTTGCGCGATTACGTGCTGAGGCGCTGGCGGCGGCGCGGTTGAGTCATCCGAATATTGTTCCGGTCTATGAAGTCGGCGAGCATCACGGACAGCCGTGGTTCAGCATGAAGTTCATCCAAGGCAGCACACTTTCAAAGCGACTGATGGATGGGCCGATGGCTCCTCGCGAAGCTGTGGCCATGTTGTTGCCGATTGTGGAGGCTATTGGTGCGGCTCATCGAGCCGGTGTGCTGCATCGCGATGTGAAGCCCAGCAACATCATGATTGCTTCAGACGGAACTCCGTTTGTCACGGACTTCGGTCTGGCCAAACGTGTTAGTGTTGCCGATCAGTCTTATTCGGCGACGGGGCAGTCTTCAGAGCTGGCGGGATTGACTCAGAGTGGAGCGATCCTGGGAACGCCTGCGTGGATGTCTCCGGAGCAGGCCGCTGGTCAGACTGATTCTGTGGATGTCGCGACCGATGTTTACAGTCTCGGAGCTGTCTTATTTGCGATGCTGACCGGACGGCCTCCGTTTCAGTCGGCATCGCCGTTGGACACGATATTGATGGTTCTTGAGCAGGATCCGCCCAATATACGGATGCTGAATCGTGGCGTCGATTCAGATCTCGAAATGGTGGTCATGAAATGTCTGCAGAAGCCGCCGGATCTGAGGTATGCATCGACGGTTGAACTGGCCGACGATCTTCGTGCATGGCTGAGTGGCGAACCCGTCAGTGCGCGGTCGTCGACGTTTGCTCAGATCATGATGCGATTGTTTCGCGAGTCACATCATGCGGCGATTCTGCAGAACTGGGGATTGCTGTGGATGTGGCACAGCCTCGTGGTTTTGTGCTTATGCCTGATTACAAATTATATGCAATACAGGGGGGTCGCTGATCGCTGGCCGTATGTCAGTCTCTGGGTGATTGGTTTGGGGCTCTGGGCCGGCATCTTCTGGAACCTTCGACATCGCGCTGGTCCCATCACGGCTGTGGAGCGTCAGATTGCTCACGTCTGGGGCGGCAGTATGATTGCGTCGTCGATGTTGTTCTGGGTCGAGATGATCATGGAGCGGCCCGTGCTGGAATTTTCGCCGGTGCTGGGAGCCATCGCGGGCATGGTGTTTCTGGTGAAGGCCGGAATGCTGTCGGGAAGCTTCTACATTCAGTCGGCCATGATGTTTGCCACATCATTGATTATGGCGGCCGTCGAGCACAGTAAACTCCCGGACTTCAGTATTTCTTTGTTCGGTATTGTTTCGGCCCTGACGTTCTTTACGCCGGGCTTGAAGTACTACCGCCAGCAAAAAAAATCCCGCCGCTAGTGTGTGAAGCGTCCCGTCGGCGGAGCGACGGGTGTACTGTAGGCCCGTCGCTCCGCCGACGGGAAAGTTTCCTTCCGCAAGCCTCAAGCTATGACTAACGAGTCTCCCGATACTTTTCTTCGTCGTGCCTCGAGTCCTGTGCAGGAACATGCGTTTCGACGCGGGCCGCGAATTGTTGCTCTGGAAACAGCGATTCCTCACGACGTGATGCCCGGGCTGTTGGCCTTGCGCATTCATACGGATGCGGGAACCGTGAATGGAGTTCCCGTGATCGGTCATGGGGAAACCTATTACATCCCGACGTCAGCCGCGGCCGTGATCCACGACTTTATGTCTCCACGGCTTCTGGGATCCGATGCGTGTGCTATCGAAAGCCATTGGCGATTTCTTTACGAGCGAATCACGGCCTTCGGAGGAACCGGTGCTGAATTGCGAGCACTCTCGGCCGTCGATCTGGCTTTGTGGGACATCGCCGGGCAGCTTTCGCAACAGCCGGTCTGGCGTTTATTGGGTGGTCCGGTGCGAGACGCTGTGCCCGTTTATAACAGTTGTGGCGGTCCGTTTTATGGTCGCTCTAATCGCCGCACGCCGTCGGCATCGGGCTGGCCTGGACATGGTGATCCGGGTCAGCCGGGGCCACTGGAAGATAACTGGTCCAGTATGAATTCACCGGCCGAGCTCGCAGAAGAGCTGGTGTCTCTTGGTTACAAGGGGATGAAGTTGTGGTCGTTCGACATGGTTTATCGGCGTCAGGGTGGCCAGTATTTGTCATGGGACGATATTCGCGAAGGGATCGCTCCGTTCGAAAAGATTCGTGAGCGTGTTGGCGACAAGATCGAAGTCATGCTGGATGGACATGGCTTCTTTTCGCTGGCTGCCGCTCGTCGAATTGCGGAAGGCATGAAGCCGATTCGGCCACTGTGGATGGAAGACGTGCTGCGCCCGGATTCCATTCACGCCATGGCGGCGTTTCGAGCGGAGATCAGTGTGCCGATTGCTGTCAGCGAGATGCTGGTCATGTCAGATCATTATCGTCAGGTCCTGGAAGCTCGTGCGGCCGATTATGTGATGATCGATCCGACATGGGTGGGAGGCATTTCGCAAACGCGGCGAATTGCTGAGCTGGCTCAGATGTATAACGTACCGACTCTGATGCACGATTGTACGGGACCGTTTACGCTTCTTTCCGGCGTGAATGTGGCGGCGGCGAATTCGGGCGTCGCGTTTCAGGAGACGGTTCGTGCTCACATCGCGACTTTGTATCCGTCGTTGATTGATGAGACGATCACGGTCAGCAATGGACACTTGCCGCTGCCGCAGCGTCCGGGAATTGGTGCTCGATGGCTGAATGAGATCTTCGATCCGGCGCATCCGGGATATCGTCGTTCGTCATTGAGTTAACCAGCGCGGGATTCGAGGGGTGATAATGTTAAGGCATAGTATTCACCACAGAGGTCACAGAGGTCACAGAGGTCACAGGGATCACGGAGGTGAATCGCAGAGTTGTGAGAACGGTTTTGACGCGGAGGTCGCAGAGGAACGCAGGGGTGGGGCAAACTGTTTTGTCACGAGAATATACTCTGCGTTCCCCTGCGGCCTCTGCGTTCAGAATGTGCTTTGAATACGTTCGAATTCCTCAATCCAAAACTTAGCAGACCAGTGATCAAATTGTTTAACGGCAAGCCGGCGGCGGCTGATGATTTGGCCATAAGGAAGATACTCGTTTAATGTCGTCATCAGAATTTCAAGCGGTCTCTGCGGAGACACTTCGAGCATGGGACAATGAGCATGTCTGGCATCCGTTCACGCCGATGTCGGCGTACGTTCAGGAACAATCGCCGATCATTGCGCGAGGCGAAGGTTTCGACCTGATTGATGTCGAAGGCCATCGGTATCTCGATGGCATTTCTTCGCTATGGTGCAATGTGCATGGCCACACGGTCCCCGAGATCGACGCGGCCGTTCGAGAGCAATTGGGCAAGGTGGCTCATTCGACGTTGTTGGGATTGTCGAGCGAACCGTCGATCCGTCTGGCTCGTGGGCTCGTTCAGCGAGCGCCGAGTGGACTCAGCAAAGTCTTCTATTCAGACAGCGGCGCGACGACCGTCGAAGTCGCGCTGAAGATGGCGTATCAGTATCATCGCCAGAAGCCAGAAGGGCCAGAGGATCGAGATACCTTTCTGTGTGTAGGTAATGCGTATCACGGCGATACTCTGGGAACCGTCAGCGTCGGCGGCATCGAGTTATTTCATCGGTGTTACAAGCATCTACTGTTTCCGACGATTGTCTGCCCGTCACCCGTGGCTACTCGGGTGCCTCAGGGGCAAACTCGGGAAACATGGCTGCAGTTCTGCTTTGATGAAGTGGCTCGCCTGATGAAGGAGAATCATCAACGGCTGGCGGGATTTGTTATGGAGCCCATTGTTCAGGGAGCGGCCGGAATATTGGTTCATCCGCATGGCTTCCTGCGTCACGTTCGCGCGTTGTGTACTCAGTATGACGTGCCGCTGATCGCTGATGAGGTGGCAGTGGGTTTTGGCCGAACCGGGACGATGTTTGCGTGTGAACAGGAATCCGTCAGCCCGGACTTCATGTGTCTGGCGAAAGGAATCTCGGGCGGATACTTGCCGGTTGCTGCGACTCTGACCACCGAGAGAATTTTCAACGCGTTTCTTGGTGAGCCGTGGCAGGGGCGAACATTTTTTCACGGCCATACATACACGGGGAATGCTCTGGGCTGTGCGGCAGGCTTGGCTTCGCTGGAGCTATTTGAAAAGAACAGAGTGATGGAGAATGTCACGGCATGTAGTCAGCTTGTGCGAGAAAAGCTGTCTCCGCTGTTGCAGCATCCTCACGTGTTGGAAATTCGTCAGCAGGGACTGATGATCGGGATCGAGATGGTGCGAGATCGTGAAACTCAGGAGCCGTTTGATTCACATCTGCGGCTTGGTCATCAGGTGACTCTGGCTGCTCGCCGTCGCGGTGTCATCATTCGTCCGCTGGGAGATGTGGTTGTTCTGATGCCGGCCCCGGGAATGCCTCCGGCATTGGTTGGTCGATTGTGTGATGTGGCGATTGAGTGCATTGACGAAGTGACGAAGAATGCAACGTGAGTGTTCGAATTGGGCATGGGATCGCGGTCACGGATGTGCTTTCGGTCACGCACGGCTGGCGAGTTCTCTGGTTCGTTCGAACTGAAATCAGGAACTGCCGGATGGTGAAACGGGAGTGGTGCAAAAGCCGTTGAACCACCGGGGCAGGCCCAGTGGCGTGAGAGGAAGGCGGTATGTCGTCGACGAGGTCGCCAGCACAGGGATCGATCAGGGGTGGACCGAAGATGGGATTTGATGAGTTTGACAATCCCTATCGAGCACCCGAAGTGCCGTTTGAAGTGGTCCGAGAGTCGGTGCCGCGCGGGGCTTACTTCTGGGTTCGATCGTTCATCATTCTGCAGATGCTTGTTGCTGTGGTGGGTACGGCCGCAGCGTTTGTCGATGTTGAAACGATCGTAGCAACAGGGCCGATCCTTTCGATTTTTGGGATCTTCGGCACCATCGTGTGTGTCAGGAAACGATACTACTTTGGTGCTTTGACTTGTGCTTCCGGCCCGGTCATCAGCGTGGCCATTTTTTTGGTCATCTTCCTGCTCAATTGGAGTCCCACAGCAGCGCAGGAACCGGTTCCGCTCATTGGTGCCGTCTACATGGCGATACTCTGCGTTATGGGACTGATTGCCTTGAGAGAGACAATTTCGCTGCAGGCGAATGCGCAGATACAGGCATGAGAGCGAATCAGCGAGATGCCGCATTGAGAGGCTACTTTTGGACGACGACACCGCCCTGCTCTTCGCTGTAGATTTCTTCTCGATGTGATCGATAAAGACCGATCGTCAGCAGCAGCAGGCTGATCATCTGCACCAAATGGAAGAGTCCGTGATTATTGAACTCCCAGATTAAGGTCAGGTGAAGTGTCTTTTGGGTGTCGATGACGGCTGCGAGGATTCCGACAAGAACTCCGGTGGCAAGGTATCCTGATCCCTCTGCCTTTCGCTGCCAGAAACACATCGTGTAGAGCGTCAGCGACAGAGCCATTGCTATGCATTCGTAGATCACAAACAGCAGAAACGAGTTGCTCCAGATCTGCGTGATCGTGAAGAACATGAAGGCGATCAAGATTGCGGGCAACAGAAGGCGGCGTGATCGTTCGTGCCCGGCTGACATCGTAATCGCAGCGACAACAAACAGAGCCATCGTCAGTCCCAGAGCCAGATAAGCCGGAGTCCAGATCGCCGTTTCAATGGAAGTCGCCATTTCCAGTCCATGGGCGGCGGCTCCTATCATACTGGCAATACTGAGCAAGGCAAAAAGCCATGTCCAGACGTGAGTCCACATCGGACGAGCGACTGTTTTTCGTCTGATGACATAGATCGCCGCTGCTGACTGAGCGGCCAGGATGACGTCGGTGATAGCTGTTGTCATCTCTGTGGGGCTGTCCGTAAGCATCAAAATTCATCCCCATCAGTCTTGAAAACAATCAGGCTGGCAGACTTTGCAATGCTACTCGAAAATAGACAATCCGAATTCGTCTGAAATGGTATTTTGCCGAATGCCCTGGAATTCGTTGTTTAGCGGAAACACACTGTTATGCCAAAGACTCTGCACGGCGTATTGCCGATCGTTCATACTCCGTTTACCGCTGATGACCGAATCGATCGGGCGACGTTGAAGCGTGAGATTGACTGGGCTTTCGAGCTGGGAGCTGACGGGCTCGGGACCGGAATGGTGTCCGAGATCCTGCGGCTGACTTACGAAGAACGGATCGAGCTGACTCAGTTAATTGCGGAATACAGTGCTGGGCGAGGAGCAGTGTTTGCGGCCGTGGGCGCGGAAAGCGGAAAGCAGGCTCTGGCATATTCGGTTGCGGCGGAACAGGCGGGGTGCGACGCCGTGATGGCCGTGCCTCCTCAGACAACTCGACTGAGTGCAAACGGGATGCTGGACTACTTCCGGCAGATCGCTGACGGAATTTCCCTCCCCGTCATTGTGCAGGATGCGTCTGGCTATGTGGGGCAGCCGATTCCAATTTCAGTCTGCGTTTCTCTGCTTGAAACGTACGGCAGCGACAAGATCGTTTTCAAGCCGGAGGCATCGCCGATTGGTCCCAATCTATCCGCATTGCGAGATGCGACCGGCGGTCGAGCGCGTATCTTTGAAGGTTCCGGCGGGATTCTGTTAATCGACAGTTATCGTCGAGGCATCTCCGGAACAATGCCGGGGATGGATTTACTCGACGGCATTATTCAGCTCTGGAAAGCTCTGCAACGCGGCGACGATGCGGCTGCGTATCGAGTTTACTTCCCGATCTGTGGCATTGTTGCCTTGCAGCTTCAGGCAGGCTTGGATGGATTCCTTGCGGTCGAGAAATATCTGATGGCGAAGCGCGGCGTGTTTCCTTCGGTCCAACGCCGTCAGCCTTACTCATGGGAGCTGGATGCGGAAACGGCGGCCGAGGTTGATCGTCTCTTCGTTCTGATGCAGGAAGAGATTTCAAAGCCGACCGTGAAGTGATGACAGAGGGTCTATGATTTGATGTAGGTTGGGACCAGCGCTCGCGATGCGAGCTGGACCCACCCTGCTAAATCTACAAGTCATCTCACGGTGCCGCAGCCGTGATGATCATTTCGACGAGGCAGTTCTTGCCGAGGCCAACCTGTACACAAGCTCGAATCGGTGCGTGGCCTCGAGGAACCCAGGCGTCCCAAAGTTCGTTCAGCGTGGAGCCGTGTTTAAGATCTGCGAGATAGATCAGGATCTGCAGCAGTCGCTCACGTGAGCTTCCAATTTGGGTCAGCGTGTCGTCGATCTGCGACAACACTTGAGCGATCTGGCTGCGTTCATCGACAGTCATGTCGTTAGCCACCTCGACCCATTGGGCCACGCCGTTATGAATGACGATGTCTGACCATCGTGGTGAATCACCGATACGTTGAATGCTGGACATAGTTGCTCACTTTATGTGTTCGAATCATCCGCCACCGGGCCTGCCCCGGTTGGTCTGATGGCTTCTGCACCAATTCTATTTCTATGGAAACAGGCTTTAACGAGTGGTGCAGGAAGCCCGTGGACCACCTGGGCGGGCCAGGTGGGGGAAAGTTGATTGATTACCAGTGCTCAACAGGACCGTTGGGCACTTTGATTAATGCGGTGGGAATTTCGCATTGGCGTTCGCCGTGGCGGTGGCGAATCTGTTCGACGATTTGATCGAATTCCGCAAAGGATTCAAAGCGTCGCAGGCGATTCTCAAGATCTTCGGGAATTCCCAGTCGAGCACCGTACCATGCGGCAAATTTACGGAACATCAGGCACGCGAAATCATCGTGCTGCTCAGCCATCAACGTGAAATGTGTCACCAGGAAATCAATTTGTTCATCGCGTGAAGGTTCAAAAGGAATCGCGTCGCCGGCGAGAAGGCTCTGAATGCGGCGAAAGATCCAGGGATCCAGCATCGCTCCTCGTCCAATCGCCACGGCCGCGCATCCGGTTTCCTTCATCATCGAAATGGCATCAGCGGGAGTTCGCACGTCTCCGTTGGCGATAATCGGCATTGAGCGGACGGCACCGACGGTGTCTCGAATGGCATCGCGATTGACCGTGCCGTGAAACCCCTGGCTGCGAGTACGTCCGTGAATTGTGACCGCCGCGACGCCGATGTTTTCGAAAGCCGCTGCCAGCTCGGGAGCGGTTATCGCAGCTGAGTCCCAGCCGAGTCGCATCTTCACCGTGACTGGCAGATCAACCGCTTCGAGCACTCGGCTCACCATCGTCACCGCGCCGTCGACGTTGCACATCAGGCGAGCACCACCGCCGGAGCTGTTGACCTTGGCCATGGGGCAGCCCATATTGATATCGATGGCTTCGTAGCCATGATCTTTCAGCCAGCGAGCTGCCTTTACCAGATGAATCGTCTCGCCACCGAAGATCTGTACCGACAAGGGACGATCTTCCGGGCACGTCTGGACAAGATCCATCGACTTCGGTCGTTCGGACCACAACATGGATGCCAGCACGAGGTCTGTTGTTGCCAGGCCAAGACCACCCGTGCGGCGCAGGACTAATCGAAAGGCCAGTTGCGTGTAGCCAGCCAGAGGAGCGAGGAAGAACCGCGTAGAGAGAACTCGTCCGCCGATTGTGATGGGCGTTGCTGCAAACTGTTCGACGGTCATCTCGCTGGCCGACGTATTTGAGGAGATTACAAGAGGCTGGTTCATTGGCTGCTCTTCCAGCCCAGATTGATCAGAGCCTGTCGCGTTTCCATGACGGGCAACCCGATGACATTCGTCAGGCTGCCGCGCAGTTGAGTCACAAACGCGGCGGCAAAACCCTGGATGGCATATCCGCCCGCTTTGCCGAGAGACTCTCGTGTGGAAACGTACCACTCAATGAGTTCATCGTTGATTTCACAGAACGTGACAGCGGACTTCACGATGCAAGTGCTGGTTTGGCCCAGTTGGGAGACAAGAACTCCCGTCCAGACTTCGTGAGTTTGATTGGACAATCGATTGCGGAGCCACTCTCGGACATCATCCTGCCATCGATCGGGTTCGGGTTGGCCGAGGACCACGCGCTGCTCACGGTTGATCTCAGCGACGACGATGGTGTCGGCCACAACCACGAACGGGGCTGAATCGATGGAGGCGAACACTTCGTTCGACGCATCAGCCGCGATTTGTTGACAGACGTCGCTATGTTTCAACTGGACGATATCCAGCAGGCGATGTTCAATCTCCGTTTCCTGGTGCAGACCGAGAAAGCCGGGTTCTTCGGGAGTAACGGGCGGTTTGATGACAAGTTGGTCATGGCCCACGATGGATCCCAGCAGTTCTTTTCGTCGTGGAGAACGCGAGCCGAGAATCACTCGTGGTGAATTGTTAGTGGTATTGTCGTGAGAAACTGCGGTGATCATGGAAAAGTCTGCAAACGATCGTGAGGGCGATTTTGTATCTCGGTCCGAAGTGTAACATAGCGATGGGATCCCGAGCGACCTGCGGGATTCGAATCATCCGGAGGAACCATGACCGAAGAACTTACAGCCTTTCACGAAGCCGGGCATGCTTACGCCGCGATTTATGTCGGTGCGCGAGTCCAGTCGGTGACGATTGATCCGGACAATGATGACGGTCCGAATCGATTTGGCGATACAGTTGTGCTCTGGAGCCGACGTCGATTCTCACAGAAGGACATGGCCGAGAAGGCCGCATGGGTGGCTCTGGCGGGTCCGGTGGCCGAAATGGTCTATACTCAAAAGCCGTTTCACCCTGCGACTGTGGCGGAGTGGAGTCAGGACTGGGAAACCGCGTTTGAGTCGCTCGAACATGTCCGCAACGTGCAGCATCGGCTGGCTCAGTTGGAGCGTTACACGATTGAGTTGTACCAGGCGTTTCAGGATGACAATCACTGGGCGGCGATCGGAGCCATCGCGGACAGTCTTTTGGCCCATGAAACGCTGGACGAAGAAATGCTGCAGGAGATTGTGGAGCCGTGGATCGGGGAGGTGTGAGTTGCTTTCGTGGTGGAGACCTCCTCCATGGGCAGATTTGAGATCTCAAATTTGAAATCTCAAATCAACAACCCGCTTCAAGACCTCGGTTGTACCTCGAATTCGGTCGCTGTAAATTGCTGCGTCGACTGTGAAAGTCGGCGACCCACCGGTCTATACCACGTAAGTTTCCATAAAGGTTTTATCGACGATGTCAGACACAACGAACGGCAAACTCAATCGCAAGCTCCGGATGGCGCTGGTTGGCGGCGGGCAGGGATCATTTATCGGTCGAGTTCACGCGACGGCGGCCGTTCTGGACAATCGAGCGGCATTGGTCGCGGGTGCTCTGTCGTCGGATGCAGCTCGAGCCAAAGCCAGTGCGGCGGCTTATGACATCGCGGAATCACGAGCGTACGGTTCGGTCGCGGAAATGATCGAAAAGGAAAAAGCCCTGCCTGCTGATCAGCGAATCGACTTTGTGAGCGTGGCGACACCGAACCATACTCACTTCCAGATCGCGAAGGCGGCCGCGGAAGCTGGCTTCAATGTGATCTGCGACAAGCCGATGACGTTTGATTTTGCTCAGGCCGAAGAGCTGGTGAATGTTGTCGATAAGAGCGGCGTAGTTTTCGCCGTCAGTCACAACTACACAGGCTACCCGCTGGTCCGACAGGCTCGCGAAATGATCCTGAGCGGTGAGCTGGGTGAGATTAACGCGATCCGCTCTAACTACATTCAGGGCTGGTTGAGAACTCGTCTGGAAACGTCCGACCAGAAACAGGCGGCGTGGCGAACAGACCCCGCGAAGTCCGGTGCGGCCGGTTGCTTCGGTGACATCGGAACTCATGCGTACAACCTTGGCCGATATATGACCGGCCTGATTCCATCAAAGATCTCCTGCAACCTGTCGATCTTCGCCGAAGGTCGAGCACTGGACGATTACGGTCATGCCGTGATTCGCTACGAGAATGGTGCTGTTGGCACAGTGACAGCCAGCCAGATTTCTCATGGTCGCGAGAACGATCTGTTCATTGAAGTCGACGGAACGAAGGGTGCGTTGTCTTGGCGACAGGAAGAGCCAAACGTGATGATTGTTCGCCGCAACGGTTCACCGCATCAGATGTATACTCGCGATCCAAATGCTCCGTTCATGAACAGCATGGGCAAAGCGGCATGCCGTCTTCCATCTGGCCATCCAGAAGCGTTCTTTGAAGCTTTTGCGAATGTTTATCGCTTTGCTTACGACTCAATGGTCGCTCGAGCGACAGGCGAGAAATTCGAAAAGAAGGATACGATTTATCCGAACGTCCATGACGGGGCTGAGGGGATGTACTTCATTCAGCAGTGCGTCGCCAGCAGCAAGCAGGACGGTGCGTGGGTACCGATGAAATATGCGGGGGCTCGCAAGTAATCGCGTTCGTCATTCGTGTTGTTGATGATTGATGACAGGAAGATTTCGGGTGTCCCGGGATCTTCCTGTTTTTGTACATGGGCTCTCTGAAGGAACACATCAGGATTGAAGCCACGGACCGTTCATGTTCTCCGAGTGCTGATGTTTGCTGGTATTTTGCTGTGCATTCATTGGCAGCATCGTGAGTATTTCCAACGCCAGGTGCGTGTTGAGAATTGGTCGGACGTGCTTCCAGTCATTCAGGGAGCGTTGCCCGAGGCGGATGTAGTTGTTAATGGGTCAGCCGCAGAGGCGGACGTAGAAACGGCTGCTGAAGTTCGAGACGGCAACGGTCAGGCAATTGCTCGAGTTCTGCGAACATCGCCAGCCGCTAGTCATATTCTGGGCTTCTCCGGACCGACGGATGTTCTGCTGGTCATGAATCCGGATTCGAAAGTGATTGCGGTAAGGATTCTGTCCAGCCGGGATACTCGAGATCATGTTCAGAAAGTGCTCGACGATGAACACTTTTTGCAATCGCTGGTCGGCCGGTCGCAGCAGGAGTTACTCAACCTGCAGGATGTTGACGCAGTGTCCGGGGCGACGCTGACCAGTTACGCGATTCTGGAATCGATACGCTATCGAGTTTCAAAGCTGAGCACTGACGGGGCTGGTCCATCGCGGTTGACGTCGTTGAAGTTCCCCGAGCCGCCTCGGCTGGAAGATGTCAGGTTGCTGTACAGCGATGCTGAGAAAGTTGAGCCGGATGCTGACAGCACTGTGGTCTGGAAGGTTCTTGGCCCTGACAACGCTGAAACAGGAAAACTGCTGCGTGCATCACCTGCGGCGGACAACAACGTTGGATATCAGGGACCGACGGATGTGCTGATTGCTGTGGACAAACAAATGGTTGTCACGGGCATTGCCGTCGGTGTCAGTTACGACAATGAACCGTATGTCGGTTATGTCAGGGAAGATGAGTACTTCCGGAAGTTGTTCAACGGACGAGATCTATCGTCGTTAGCCACGATTGACGGAGATACGGTCGAAGGAGTTTCGGGCGCGACGATGACCAGCCAGTCTGTGGCTCGGTCACTGCAGCTCGCTGCTCAGGCCTCCGTGGATGAAGAAAAGGCTCGGGAGGCAGCGGAGCAGAAACAACGGTCGGCTTCTGCGGAAGAATCAAACGGAGTAGCGAGCGGTCGAGATGTGATTTCGCTGCGAGATGTGTCCACGATTGTGATCACACTCTTCGGAGTCGTTGTCGGGCTGACGCATTTGCGCGGTCGAAAATGGCTGCGAATCAGTTATCAGGTCTTAGTGATCGGCTGGCTGGGATTGGTGAACGGAGACATGGTCTCGCAGGCACTTCTGTTGGGATGGGCTCAAAGTGGGATTCCGTGGCAGAACGCGTTGGGCCTGACATTGCTGACGATCGCTGCTTTGCTTGTGCCGATTTCGACTGGTCGAAATGTTTACTGTGCTCAGATATGCCCTCACGGAGCCGTGCAACAATTGGTGCGTCGACGCCTGCCGTGGCAAGCGAAGTTGTCACCAAGAATTCTTGCAGGGCTGCGATATCTGCCGCTGTTGCTGATCGTCTGGGTCATGACAATAGGGCTGCTGCATTTGCCGTTTAGTCCCGTGGACATCGAACCATTTGACGCGTGGTTGTGGAGTATTGCCGGCGTTGCCACGATTGTGGTTGCCGTGGCCGGGCTAATTGCGTCCTTGTTTGTTCCGATGGCTTATTGCCGTTTCGGTTGTCCGACGGGAGCTGTGTTGGATTACATAGGTGACGGCGGCAAGAACTGGAATCGCCGCGATACGTTTGTGTTGATACTCGTTGTGACCTCGTTTCTCGCGAGCGTGGTCCGCTGATTGTTTGATTGTTGAAATACAGAAGAGCCCACGAGAATCCAAAAGGCTCCTCGTGGGCTCCAATTCAAGGTTTGACTGGCAGCTCAAAAGCTACTTGGCACAACAGTCACCAGTTGGGCAGCATTGACCTGTCGCACAGCATGATGCTGAACAGGCGCAGTCGCCGCCCGTGTCACAGGCGCAGCCAGCTTCTTCACAGACACAGTTGTCGCAAGTGCAGACTTTACAGCAGCTGCAAGGTGAAGCATTCGGCTGAGCTGTTGGTCGGGCTGCAGAAATCGCAAATGGCGACGCCAATAACAGCGCGATCGCGAACAGTGAAAACTTTTTCATCGGAGTACTCCAGAAAGAATTCAGAAACAGAATTGAGTCAAATGGATCTCAAGAGTGTTCTGATCTGGCTAATTCCTCCACACACACAGCATAGCCTGCTGGCGGTTGTGTTTGCCTGGCGGGAACTCTGGTGAGCTCTTTCCTGTCGTGATCTGAAGCGACGCAAATGCTTCAAACGGTTCGCTTTGGATCGCAGCCAGAAGGCTGCTGTGTTTCGGTTTGTCCGCCGAG
>CAIJTV010001254.1:0-3921 GCA_903823635.1 uncultured Planctomycetaceae bacterium | reverse complement strand
GTGCTGATGTCAGAAAGCGGTTTCTACTCGTTGCGGATTCGTTCAATTTCCGCGTTCAGGTCGGCGATTTCCTTTTCAAGCTTCGGGATCTCCTTAGGATCATCCGGCTGATTTTTTGCAGCGGTCAGGAGGCCTCGCAAACGAGTAATCTTGTTCTTTGCGGCTTCAATCTGCTTCTGCTGTTTCTTGTTCAACGCCATTTGGTTCTAATCCCCGCATCACGAAGATGCCCGATTTCTTCGAACGAATTCAACTCCTGCCCGAGCAGCATAACAGGCATCTGCCCTGCTGAGAATATTGAGCCCTCCCAAGTATCATGTCTGACCACGCCGAAGAACTTATTCGCCTCCTGCGGGAATCGGCGACCCAGCGAACTCTGCAAAAAGCCACCTTTAGCGCGCCACGAGCGGCGGGGGCGGAGAATCTGCGAGTTGACGTGCGGCCTGCGGAAATCCGAGGCGAGTGGATGCTGCAGTTCACAACCTCCACGGCAACCCAGCAGTTTCATCGCAATCTGAATAGTGCCGAAGCGTCTTCTGAGCTGGCGCGACTGGCCACAGAAGATTATCGCAATGTCAACGTGACCACAGCGGACGCTCTGTGGGAAGCTCGCACGTCTCGCAAAGAAAAGTGCACTCTGCGTCGGACTGGGGTCACGGGCAAGCCTGTCGCGGAAGTCGTCAGCCACAATCGCAAACGCAATTATCTGATCCCGGAAGGTGTTCCGTGTCCCTTTCTGATTCATACTGGCGTGATGACGAAAGACGGGACCGTTCGTGCCAGTCATGCTCGCAAGTTTGGCCAGATTAATCGGTTTCTGGAATTCATTAACGACATTGTTGAACAGTTGCCCTCAGACCGCCCGGTTCAGATTGTGGATTTTGGCTGCGGCAAAAGTTATCTGACCTTTGCGACTCATTATTTGCTGACCAATATCCTGCAGCGTGAAACTCGTATCATCGGTCTCGATCGTCGCAAAGACGTCGTTGCTACTTGTACGAATATTGTGCGTGAGTTGCAGTTGCAGCACCTGGAGTTTTCCGTCGGAGATATTGCGGGATTCGAATCTTCCGGCCCCGTCGATCTGGTGATTTCGCTGCATGCCTGTGACACAGCGACGGATCACGCGTTGGCTCAGGCAATTCGCTGGCAAAGTCGAGTCATTCTGGCGGTGCCATGTTGTCAGCACGAACTGAATGAACATCTGCAAGCAGGCTCACTGGCTCCGCTGACGTCCTTTGGGCTGACGAAGGAGCGATTTGCTTCGCTGGCGACTGATACGATGAGAGCCGCACTGTTAACTGCAGCTGGCTATCAGACTCAGGTACTTGAGTTTATCGATATGGAGCATACTCCGAAGAACATTTTGCTTCGCAGCGTGCTGAGAACCGGCCGAACCTCGGACAGCGTTGCCAGAAAAGCGATGGTTGAAGTGGTGCGGATGAGAAGCCTTCTGAATGTTCCGCCGCTGACGCTGGAGCAGACTCTTCGCACAGAGAATCGGCTGCCGTTTGATTCAGAAACGGCGAATTCAGAGAACGCTGATTCCTCAAATGAAACGTGCGAGCCTGTTGGCGGTGCAGTGGCATCAGGAGGACCAGCAGATCGGAGCTCTTCGCCCTCATGAAAACTCTGATCACGCTCTGCACCTATAATGAAGTCGACAATCTCCGCGGACTGATTCCGGAGCTGCTGTCACTGGCCCCAACGGCAAACATCCTCGTCATTGATGATAACTCCCCCGATGGGACAGGTGCGTTAGTCGCAGAAATTGAGAAACGCGATGATCGCGTTCGATTGTTGAGCAGGCCCGGAAAACAGGGACTGGGGACAGCGACGCTGGCTGGCTTTCGCTATGCGATTGAACACAACTATGAGTTGCTGGTCAATATGGACGCAGACTTTAGCCACGGCCCAAAGTATGTCCCTTTGCTGATCGCCGAAGCTGCAGATTACGATGTCGTTATCGCATCGCGTTACATGCCGGGCGGCGGGGTTGCGGGCTGGACATTTCGACGCAAACTGATGAGCCAGACGATCAACTTCTGGGCTCGATTCTGGCTGGGGCTGAAGACGGCGGACAACAGCGGCAGCTTTCGTTGCTTCCGCGTAGCCCGGTTAGCCGAGGTTGACTGGGATCTGACAGTGGCTCGCGGCTATGCGTTTCAGGAAGAGATTCTGTACCGCTGCCGTCAGGTCGGCTGCCGAATGACAGAGGTTCCCTTCATCTTTGAAGACCGACGTTTCGGCGTGACCAAAATTAATCTAAAAGAATGCGTGGTCGCCGTTTGGGTCATCTTCCTGCTCGGGCTGCAGCGATTACTTCGATATCGAGTTCGAAAATGAATTCGATCGCGGGCTTACTCTGCAGCTGTCAGCGAACCATCCGGACGAATCGCAAGGAATTAGCCGCTCGAAGTACGCCGGGGCTAATGAGTCGCAATGCTCTTTCGTCATCAGGGAAACTCCTGCGACGCTGATTCGACGAGAAACGGCAGATGGCAGTCGAGACACGCAGCAAGCAGATGTTGCTGAGTGCGAACAGGCATGGAAGCCTCGGCTACTCAAACGTAAGAGCTTCTCGGATCGCGCGGGATCGAGTGAGAGATTTGCTCGTACGGGCCTGCAGGAAGAGGTCACGATTGGGATCGAAGCCAGTGACCAAAACTTCGAACGTATCCTGTTCCGGATAAACTACGAGTCGGTTCGGTTCCGCGATCTCGATATGAACACCCTCAGCTTGAATCGTGATCGGATCATGATCGAGCTGGAAGTCTGTTATTGAATACTTCCGCAGTGCACTTCCGCTGCGGCGATCATAAGCGATCAGCACTTCGATACCGCGATTGATTTCCTCAGGCAGTGGACGACCAGAAAGACGGAACCCGCCGGCCTTGCGAGTCAATCGCCACGAACGTGGGTGGCGGATTTTCGTCTTGAGCTTCTGCAAACGGGCGGTGCCATCCTCGTTTTTCGCAGACGAACGACTGGTCATCGAAGCAAACTCGACCGTCCATTTCTGGTTTGAATCGGATGCTGCGAGCCCCACAGAGAAGACATCCAGCAGCATCTCCGGATCCTCGTCCTCCACAGCTTCTGTCAGCATCTGACAAAGATCAGCAACCGAGTTGCGAATGAATCGCAGTGTCGCGGCGCCGTTAATGTACTTGCCTTTAAAGTGAGACGTCTCTTCATGCCACTCCGTGTGCGCCGGGTTTTCAGCATCACCCAGAAACTCGGTCAGCGGAGGATCATCAATCGCCACAATAGCGATCAGATCGCGAATCAACCGACTGCGAACATCGGAGATAATAATTCCATCGCGAATAAACATGGGCCGCTTCTGCAGAGAGCCCTCAGCCTTCTCCAGATAGATATCAAAATGCGTTGTCTTCAGAACACCACTACGATGCTGAACATCGACAGGGACTCGCAACGCCAGCCGACCTGAATCCACAAACGATCGACGGATCAAATTGAAGACATCTGGCGGAATGGATTTCTGATTCCATTTCGTTTGGCAAGCGACACCCGCGGCACGCAGGTTCATTTGAGAATTCGCGGCTTGCTTGGTCAGAATCCATCGGGTCAGATCAAACAGCGGCTTCAGAGACTGGCGGACCGTTTCACTGGCGGCACTCAAGATGCCCGCCATTGTGCGTGAATTCAGGACCGTTTGAGTATTCGCGCCTTCGACAGTAACGACCAGTTCATCACGCAGGATGACGTAGAAATAATCCTGCAGAATTGATTCGATGACGGCATCCGGCGTCCACGTCAGATCACAGAAGGGCACGACCAATGACAGTCCGGGATCCTGACGACGTTCGAGACAAAAATCTTCTTCGAACTGATCGATGAACTGCCGATCATCCACGGGAGCAGCGGCTTCATCTTTCTCCGGCTTCTCTCCAAACCAGC
>CAIJTV010001253.1:0-2679 GCA_903823635.1 uncultured Planctomycetaceae bacterium | reverse complement strand
TTTCCGCCGTGAAGGATGCCCATCATGTACACAATGAGATTGTCGACGTCGACCAGCACATCTTCATCAGGAATCGACGGATCATTCACGCCATTGGCGTTCTTGCCCTGAAGTCGAAAGTAGTTGGTATTGTCAGCCAGATCCAGCGTGGTTGCCAACTGATGCAGTCGATTAAACGCCACGGAATTTCCATCCGTTGCATACACCGTGTATGAGCCAGCTTCCGGCTTAAGCACATCATAGTCGGAGGCAGAACCACCAAAGTAGCTGGCCGCATATTCGGCTTCGGCACGCTCCTGTGTCTGGTAGACGCCCCAATACTGGCCGTCCAGATACAGGTGATACCAGTTACTGCGCGTGTAAGGCTGTCCCATCGCGCCCTGCGATTCTCTGCTGAACACATCCTGAATCATGGTGTTACTCGGATCACCGCCGAAACTCCAGGAATAGTTCTGAGCTGTCCGCAGATCGATCTTCTTGAATGATCCGGTGCCCGCAGAACCAAACAGCGGATAGTCCAGAGTCGAGTCACCGTACTCACCGCGGAAGAAGAGTCGAAACGCATGCTTGGGATTGTCGCCACTGCGACTGAAGCCACCACGAATTCGCAGACCGGCATTGACCTGGAAACCCGTCGAGCCGTTCGGATTCAGCAACTCCAGCGAAGCCGGACGCTCCCAGTCGCGTCCGTCGTTGTAGGCATTCGCATAGATGCCTGTCGAAGGATCAAACAGATGGGCCAGATCCGTGGTAATCGACAGCGACGGGATGGCCTTCAGAGCATCCTTAACTCGTGCGGCCCCTTCCTGCTGAACAACAGTCTGGTCGATGCCATAATCGACGACGTTATTTCCCCACGATGAAGGCCAGTTGGCCGGCGCCGCTCCCAAATCCGGATCGCCGCCCGCCACATCGTCGCTGGGCGATTGGTGGATCACGTCGTCAAGAAACAAGTAGGATCGTGTAATCGAAGGCAGAGAAATGAAGCCGGTCTGAAACGCCTGCGAACGTATGGTTGTCGTTCCGCTGATGGAGATCGGCCACGTGTAGATCTGTCCATTCGTCTCTGACGGAGCACTTCCGTCGGTCGTGTAGCGAATCTCTGCGTTGGATGCCGGAGTCGACAGTGTGACTGAAAACGGACTGTCATAAAATCCGGCCGGCATACTCGCAGAAACTCGATCGGCGAAGCCATCAAAGGGTGTTGCGTTGGGACCTCCCGGCGTCGAAACCTGAAAATAGCGTGGCTCCTGCGACGGGATGGCGACGCCGGTCAACTCAGGAAGAATCAGAAAACTGTCATCGCCGACGGCAGAATTCAGGCCCTGGATCGCCAGCATATTCTGGCCAGCGTTTAACAAGTGAAGAAACGGAGTCAGGTTGATGCTTTCCGGGGTCACCGTCTCCGACAATGTGCGTTTACTCACAGCCGAAGAATCGAACGCCACACTTCCCGGCGCGTTCCGTCGAGCAACCTCAACACCATTCAGATAGGCCACGAAGCCGTCGTCATAACGCATTTTGAGCAGTAAAGCTTCGTAGGCTGACGGATCTGACGCGTTGAATGGAACTCGAATATAGGCCGAAGAACGAATGCCCAGCATCGCAGTGCCGACATTCGTGCCCACAACCAGATTCGAATCCGGACCCAGAGTGGAGTAGACCGCCAGCCCGCCGGTGGCAGTGTCTCCCACGAGATCGAAGACTGTTTCGTCAAATAGGGGATAGGCGCCCGAGGCCGCAAACAACTCGACACTGGCTCCGCCGCCGCGCTCGTACATCAGCAGACGAATCTCCCAGTCACCAGCCTCCGGGATATTGAACGTCGCCAGTGTATCATCCGGGCCGCGAGGATCGAAGAACTCTGACGTGAACAACACTCCGTTTCGTTCGAGCTGCAGTTCGAAGCCATCGTCGCTGTTGACACCAAACGTCCAGGCACCCGACGTGGGAATTTTGACACTTGCTTCCGCCTGAACCATAAACTGGTCCGCATCGTCGCCAATACTCTGAGTGGGAAACGCAAGGTCAGTCGCATATCGACCACCGCCGCCATTGCCCATGTAATTAATGACGGACGCATGCTCATAGACGGAGTCAAATTGTAGTGCGGGATTTGCCGCAACATTTCTGGCGATGTCGAGGTTCTCCAGATCCACGTTTGACCTGATGTAGGTCACATTGAAACCCGGCTGAACAACACCGAATCCAACTCCCGTCGTGCCGTTCGTCCAGGCAGAAGCGTTGAACGACGGGCTTTGCCAGCTACTTCCCAGACTGCCGCTGGACGGAATCAAAACCTGTGCATTCGCACCCGGTGCGATCAGCCTGGTCGTGTCAAAGGCAACTCCATAGGAGACGTTTTCAACCTGAGGAGGAAAGGCTGGCGAGTATTCACTTGCGATGCTGCCTCCCGGAGCGACCAGAGCAAGGTACTCGCCGGACGCGGAGAGACGAAAATTCGTATGTAGCTCAGTCCCTGCAGTGCGATTCTTTCCTGATGCAAAGATCGTCATGAATTGGTTCGCGCCGATCGTAATGCTCGGGAACTGCCACTGCGAGAGATCGCTGGAGGAATCTGTCAGAGCCCAGCCTGTCAGGTCAATCGCGCCGGCCGTCGGATTGTAAATCTCAATCCAGTCGCTGGAATCACCATCCTGATCCTGCAACCCGCCTCCA
>CAIJTV010001252.1:0-8406 GCA_903823635.1 uncultured Planctomycetaceae bacterium | reverse complement strand
GGCTTCCCGAGTCTGCATTTCGCCGATCGCAACCTTTGATTCAGGTGTCACCAACTCGGGCTTCACGAAATCCTTCGAACCACTCTCAGTGAGAGCAGCTTCAACAGAAGGATTAACCATTGACACATCAAGGACAGCAGGCACTTCTATGCCGCTAACATCGCCGGAAGCAGCCTGGACTTCGTCAGCTTCCAGGACATCGCGTACCAACACCTGAACCTGGATACGTTGTTCCAGTGGAATCAGTCGGGAAAGAGTTCTCGATGAAAACCCTTCGTCGCGAAGAGATTCGGCAAACTCGGCAAGGTAAGGGTCTTCCTGTTCCTCGCGAATATCAGCAATGATCGTCAGTGTAATGGTTGATCGTTTTTCAAAATCAAGCTTTGCACCGTCTCTGGTGGAAATCACACCCGTATCCGGATGAACGTGAAACAATGTTGATCGAGATCGACTCGACAAGCGAAAACGATTGAGTTCCGGATAAAGCTCCGCCAACGCACCAACTTCAGTCCCCGCTTCGCTGTTCTCATCAATGGAGAACACCATCGCAGGAATCTCGATGGCAGACTGCCCCCATATACGGTCGTTGATCGTCAACAGCAAAGCCGTGGCAAGCCACATGACTCTGGTCTGGAGAACAAACGCGCCTGAAAGATTTAGGTTTGCCGGCATTATTTTGAGAAGTTGGGAAGCGATTCACAAAACGATCGTTTCATGAACCGCTGAATAAAAGATCAGTGATAGATTTCAACCCATGCAAAAATAGCCCGCATTTGTTGCCCTGTCGGAACAGGTTGTTGCCGAATGTCATCATGCCAGGGGTGGGTATTAACCTGTGCGGGCTGTAGCGATTGAAATGAAGAGTCACACGTCTCGACTTCAAGCAGCAGAGCCTATGAAATCAGACCAAACCGCGAATCTGTCCAGAACCGTACGTCCGCCATAAAGAGCGCGACGTCCACGATGGACAAAGAATCTCCCTGCCCCAACCCATGAGTCTGTGCGATCGAAACCAAAGCAACCGAAGAAAGATTCGTCTGCGCAGTGCTTGCCAGCCCACGATCATGGACGATCCTGAAAGATTCGCACGGATGCCTTTTCTCGGTCTTCACATTTCAGCGATTCGACTTCGCTCAGCTTCACTCCTGTGGACGCTGATGCTGGTGAGCAGTCTTGCAGGCTGCCGGTCGACTTTCCGCGAAATGCCTCGTGCGACCCGGTTCGGATTTCCAGCTTCGCAGATCGCAGAAAAAACAGCGGCCGAAAAACGTGTCGAAGAAGACAGCTCGAAAGGGCCACAAACCAGCGATGACGGACTGATAGAACCGTTACAGAAGATCGGCCGACACGATTCCGAATTCAACAGCCCGGAAAGTCCGTTCCCGCCAGCCGCCGACATTCAAATGCCGGATTCGCTACAGGAACCCGCAGACCCAGCGCCTGAACCTCTCTCAGAAGAAGAAGTCGTCGAAGCGTTTCGTCGGTCCGGCGGAAAACTCAAGCCCAACGAAACAGGAGCAATCGTCGAGATCGACCTTTCGTTCAGCAGCATTAACGATCCGCTGCTGCGGACGGTCGGGATCTTTCCAGAGGTTCGTGAGCTCGATCTTACCGGCACCGAAATTCATGATGCCTCGATGGCCGGTTTGCTTAGCCTTCCAAAACTGCGAGCTCTCAAGCTCAAAGGAACGAAGATCACCAATGAAGGCCTGCGTTCGCTGGCGGGAGCATCGGAACTCATTCTGCTCGATGCCTCCAACACCGACATTACCGATGACGGACTGGCGGGAGCGGATCGCTGGGAAAAACTGCGGTATTTGTCGCTGAACAACACTCAAATCACAGATGCAGGATTGATTCATCTTCAGACCTTGAAGGAACTCAAGGGACTCAGTGTGATCAATACGGGCGTGACGGAAGACGGCGTACGCCAGCTGAAAGAGAAAGTGCCGAACTGTCTGATCGTGGCTCAGACAGGCCGAGAACTCAGCCGAGTGCGAACGTTCGATAAAATGCCGCGGCTGGCGGAATCGACCCCTCTGAATTCAGCGACTGTTGGAGTTGCTTCGCACGATCAGTTGTCGCAGGTGATCCGACTGGCGGCTGATCAACCGCATCTTGCCGTTCATCTTTCCAAGATTTACGCCTCGCGCGACCAATGGGAAGAAGCCGTTCAGATTCTTGAAGTCGCAACCACCGCAAATCCCTCAGACCGAAACATTCACTACGCGCTGGGTCAGGCGTTGGCTCGGTGTGGGCGGCCCGACGAAGCCTTGCCGCACTTTGAGCAGGCGGTTGATGAAGCCACAGCGAAGTATCAAGTCGCGATGATTGTCTATGAAAACTCTCTTCGCAATTGCGAGCAACTCTTTGAAGAAGCCATCGGTGCAGATCCCTCATTTGCCGCCGCAGAATCGAGACGCATGGAGATTCATCGCGAGATTGCTCAACTAAATCGCCAACGAGGAATGCATGAGCCGATCAATATTGCCCCGGCCTCAGACGTCGCACCTGAAGTCATTCCCGCACCTGTTCGTAGTGCGTCGTTCCATAGCCTGCGATTCGTTAAATGATGGCTGCAATGCGTTACGCAACGACCTCTTCACCGTCCACAAGTTCACGAAAATCCGGCACTAGTCCTCGTCGTTTTGCATCCTGATCACGAATGACAATCTTTGTCATATAGACGATCATCAGAGTACCCGCGATCGCGCACAGAATCAGCAACGGAGCTTCGTATCGCAGAAAGCCGTCTGGATCTCGCGAAAAGAATACTCCATCTGCCACAATTCTGCCACCTTCTCCTGCATGAAACGTGGCGATGGCGTTGTTGCAGAAGTGGAAGGCCATCGCCGGAAACAGACTTCGGCTGTAAACGGCGAGCAGTCCCAGGACGAGTCCCAACAACGCCGCATTAAACGCCTGCTGTGGAATCATGTGAATGATTCCAAACATCATGCTGGAGATGCCAACCGCTATCGCCAGTCGACCGCCGCGAGCCAGCCCGCTGAGAATAAATCCACGGAACGCCAATTCTTCGCAAATGGCAGGAGTCACAGCAAAGACAAGCAAAAGCAGCCACGTCGGCTTGTCGCCGGTCTTCATCAGTCCCATGACCTGTCGAGCCGACTCAGGGAGTTCAGGAAACACCTGATGCTCAACCAGAAACTGACTCAGTTCGACGCTGAGCGGATGGGCGACAACCGCCAGGCTAACACCAATCGCCATGGCTGTTATGGACGGCATACGCAACCGAAACGTCGCTCGCAAACTGGTTGTCAGTAAAACGCCCATGAAGACAGCCGGACAGGCAATCATCGTCAACTGCTGAATCACAATCAGTCGCATCATCGTCAGCCCGGGATCTCCGCGTGTGAGATCCGGCTTCATGTAGGTCATCGCAACAAACTGCAACATCAGAATCAGAATAAAACAAAAGCCGGCCTCTGGTAGAGCAGGGACTGCGTCTTTTGTTCGCAGGAGCTGCCTGAACCACATCCGAATGTCCAACTTCTCGGCTTCACGGAACAGTACATCTTCGCTGTTGTAAAGCTCAATCGCCCACCAAAGTGCCAGCATGCTGTAACCAATACTCGAAATCAAAACCGGTATCGCATACACAACCAGATTGCCGGAACTCGCGGAGTTCAGCAGCAGCCCTTTCAGCAACAGCGCCACATTGACGACAGGAATCACGCTGTACAGCGGAGTCATCTCAACGGCCGGCGACAGACAGAACATCGTCAGTCCCATCACGACCATCAGTAACGGCGTCAGATAGTATTGACCTTCTTTCGTCGATCTCGCAAACGTCGCCAAAGCCAGACACAACGCACTGAAGAGAGCAGACAACGGCAGCAGGAGAATTACCAGCCAGGCCAGAGGTGCTAAACCCGGAAAGTCGAGGCTCACTCGATTGGCCACTCCGTCACTCATCACCGCTGACATCTGTTGCCCGGTCAGTCCCATACTCAGCAGATTCAGCAGAGCTGTTGCCGTACTGAACAGCATGATTGTGGCAAACTTGCCGAGCACCAATTCAACTCGCTTGGCAGGACTGATCAGCAAAGTCTCCATCGTGCCGCGTTCTTTCTCGCCGGCCCCGAGGTCAATCGCCGGATAAAACGCTCCGGTCAACGCCATGATGACCAGTAAGGCCGGGAACATTTTACTCCAAACGCTGGCCGCCACCTGTTCTTCACGCGCCACTTCAATCCACGCCAACCGTGCGGGATGTTGGAGTTCTTTTGGTAAGCCTGCCTGCTCAAAACTGAATTTTCGAACCGCATCTTCCCACGATTGCAGAGCCTTCTGGACTCGTCCAAACGCCACCATCGACTTATCGTCCGCACTGTTTCGTACGACCAGAACCGGTGGGACTCGAGTCGCAACGGTCTTTACACTGGCATCTGTGGTCGCCGACGAGGACGTCTGAATCTCTCGCTGCATGGCTTCCATCGCGGCCCGATAGCCCTTCGGGATGATCACGAGGACCTGAAAACCGCTGGTCCCGAACTGCTGGCTGATCTCATCCTGAGCAGCCGACAACTTCGCTTCCGTCGATGCGGCTTCAGCCGTTTCGTTTGCCGAAGGTACTGTGGAATTGGTCTGTGATTCAGACGATGTATCACCTGTCGATTGCGCGGCAGCATTTGAATTCGTCGGTGCGTCGTCTGCTGGACGAAGCCCATGCAGTCGCTCGATCTTTTCTGCCAGCTGATGAGCAACAGTCAGTAACTCTTCATCCGTTTTTTCACCACGTCGAGGTCGTCGAACTGACTTTTCTTCGTCACCAGCCTTTTGAGTTCGCTCAGACAGCACTCGGAGTTTTGACGTCTCTTCCGTTCCGTTTTCAAACCATTCCTTACCAATGCCGGACTGGTCCAACAGAGCAGGAGACGTCGGCAAATCATCCGCATTGAGGATCACAACCACGCGGGGCTGCTCGCTGAAGGTCAGCATCATTTCGACAATGCCCAGCCCCAGCATCGGGTACAGCAGCACCGGCAAAATGGTAATCATGAACAGCGTACGTCGATCTCGAAGCTGATCTCGCACTTCGCGGAGAAAGACAAGTCTGATGTTTTTCCAGCTCATCAAAATCCTCAGGCTTCCGAGTTTGCCCCGGAGTTACGAACCTCTTCTTCACGACGCTGTATCAGGTCAAAGAACAATTCTTCGACATCAGGCTGCTGGTATTTGTCTGCCAGCTCCGGAAGCGTCCCTTCCGCAAGGATCTTTCCACGATGAATGATCCCAATGCGATTACACAGCTTCTCGACTTCACGCATGATGTGAGTAGAAAAGATGATGCATTTACCCTGATCTCGCAGAGACGATACAGCCTGCAGCACCGCCCGCGCGACAAGGACATCCAGTCCGGAGGTTGGTTCGTCAAAGATGATGACCGGCGGATCATGAACAATCGTACGAGCAATCGAAACCTTCTGTTTCATCCCGGTCGACATCTTGCCGCCCAACCGATCGCGAATGTCATTCATCTGCAGGACGTTGAAGAGTTCGGTGATTCGAGCCTGCAATTTTTCTTCTGGGATTCCGTAGAGCCGACCATAGTACTCCACCATTTCCCACGCGGTCATGCGGTCATAAATGCCCGTGTTGCAGGACATAAACCCAATGCGGGAACGAACACCTTCCGGGTTGCGAACGACGTTGATGCCGTCGACTTCCACAAGACCTCGAGTCGGCCGCAGCACTGTACTCAGAATTCGCAGACAAGTCGTCTTGCCTGCACCGTTGGGCCCCAGCAGTCCGTAGATTTCTCCCGGACGCACTTCGAACGACACATTGTCCAGCGCGCGGAAGATCCCGCTTCTGGGGTCGTCGAATTCCTTGAAGAGTCCCTGAACTCGGATCATTCGTGGCTCACTGACAAACGGGGCCATCAGAAACCTGACGACAAACGCATCACCGCACTCTGAACCTACCACATGTATCTGATGCAGGATTGAAACAGTCACTGTTGCGTTCGATCTTTAAGTCGTCAGAATCGGAACAATCGATCTGAACAGTCTTGACCGTCGCAGCAGACGGCTGAGTCGCCTCACCGATAAACCATCTTGAGCGTACCCGATGAACGCAGGCATTTTAAAATTGGCATTCGTGAACTCGGCACGGATTCTGAAGCTGGCTCTGACCGTTGCGATTGTTTTTGCACTGCCAGGCCGGATCAGAGCCAGTTTCGTCGACGATCAACATTTTTCGCCATTGATGCAGTCCGTCGCAATTGGCGGTCTGGCCTTTGTCGCAACAACTGCTCTCGCAATTCGCGACCTTCAGAAGCTAGGTACTCAGAAGGGCCTTGTGCGTCAGCATCTTGAAAACAGATCGGACATGGATGAACGCCCATTTTCCGCCGGGTTTGAGGTGATGAGTGCGCAGCTGGCAGTCTTCGTGCGTTTAGCAGTCGCGGAATTCTTTATGGTTCCGGTCGAAAAAATTCGCCCTGACGACAGTCTGGAGCACGATTACCAATTCCAAAGAGTGATGCCGGATTTTCAAGTATTCGTCGTATCTCGAGTGCTTCGCGAGTATCATCTGAGCCCCGCCGTTTATCGATTCGACTCCCGAAATCTTGCCGACTTCACCGACCTCGTTAGTGAGGTCGGGCGTATCATTTCGAATTGCCAATAACATGCCCGCCTCAAGATCTTCTTGTTTCCCTTCTGTATTGCTTTCTCCGCTGTTCCTTCTCAGCGGTTCGGTACTTGTGGCCGGTGAGCCGCCGGCCATCGATCGCTTGTTTCCGCCGGGTGGCCAGCGAGGAACATCCTTCGAAGTCAAGCTGACGGGCAAAGCAGGGGACGGTGAAGTCAAGCTGCACTCAGAAGCGGACAGCATCACGTGGACTCTCGGTGAAAAACGCGATACGGCCACAGTGACCATTGCTCCGACGGCTCGCGGTGGGGTTCACTGGCTTCGCTACAGCAATCCTTCCGGTGCCACAGAACTCAAGCCGTTCGTCATTGGGCTGATTCCGGAGGTCACCGAGACTGAACCAAACAACAAGATCGCGGAAGCTCAGCAAGCCGCATTGCCAGCCGTGACCATTAACGCCGTCTTCGAAAAGGCTCGGGACGTCGACACGTTTGCAGTGCAACTAACAAAGGGTCAGACATTGGTCGCTGCGTTCCTTGGCAACGACATACTCAGCTCTCCGATGGACGCGGTGCTTCAGATTTCCAATGCTCGCGGCACTGTAGTGGATCAAAACAACGACGATACCAGCCTCGATCCTCGCTTAACTTTCACTGCACCGTCTGACGGGACGTGGTATGTGCGAGCCTTCGCGTTTCCATCGGCACCGAACAGTACCATCGCATTTGCCGGCGGCGCTGATTACGTCTACCGTCTGACGTTGACGACTCAGCCTGTTGTGGAACATACGATGCCTGTTGTAAAACCACCTGGCGACGGAGAGGTAACTCTGAACGTACACGGCTGGAACCTTGCAGCTCCCACGGCGGCATTGCCTGCAGGATCCAGCACGCTGGATGCCGGGCTCGCCCTACCGTTCCCTGTGCAGGTCTCTGACTTGCCGGTGGTTGTTGAATCGCAATTGCCTGCCGAGAGAACCCTCACAGTGCCAGTCGCGGTCAGCGGCATGATTGCTCCGGAAGGAACCGATACTTATCTGATCAACGCCACCAAATCGCAACAACTGAGCTTTTCCGTTCAGGCGCGAAGATACGGGTCACAACTGGACCCGGTGCTTTCTATTCAGGATAAAGACGGCAAGCCGCTTACAGAAGCCGATGACATCAATGGTGAAAACCCGGATGCCGAACTGAGTTTCAACATTCCTGCTGACGGTCAGTATCGAATCGTCGTGAGTGATCGATATCAGCATGTCAGCGAGCGATTCTTTTATGTGCTGCGATGCGAAGAAGCGAAGTCCTCTTTTGATGTCGAAGTAAAGACGACAGGATTCACAGTACCAGCCGACAAGCCATTGGAGATTCCTCTGACGATTAGTCGCCGCAATGGCTTTGCCGAAGCGATCGACTTCAAGATCGAAGGACTGCCGGAAGGATTGACCGCCGAGTGCCCTCAATCAGCAAAAGACGGTGACTCATCCAAGGCGGTAACAATCAAAATTTCCGGCACTGCGAAAGCGTCCTTCGCAGGTGCGATCAAAATCATTGCTGAATCTGTCGACACCAAACTGCAAAAGCCTGCGTCGCTGTCATTGGCCGACCAGACCATCGTCAGCCAACTGTGGCTTACCGCTGTTACTCCTGAAGCCCCTGCCACACCCGCAGAACCTGCCGCACAGTGATACATTTCTCGTTGCTGTTAACTGAGGCTTTCCACGCTGTGATCTGCCGCGCGAAGAAGTGCTGGATTTATTGACCACAGAGGTCACAGAGAACACAGAGAGGAATC
>CAIJTV010001251.1:0-3931 GCA_903823635.1 uncultured Planctomycetaceae bacterium | reverse complement strand
GGCCAGAGAAGAAAAGAAACCGGGATTGTCCATGCGCCCCACGACCGTGGAGAAATGGTAAGAGCCTGCCAGATACCCATCAGTGGATGACCAAGGTACAAAGACGTCCAGAACGCCTCCCCGGCCCTCGGAACTGACAAACCCATAAGGGAAAACAGCAAAAGCGGAAACAACAATGCAGCCAGAGAGAAACCGACAATTGCCAGCTGCCAGGGCACCTCTGAAGCATCTATGGTGGTGGCAGAATCTGATTCTCCACTCCCTGCAACGCTTTGTGCTTCCAGGTCAGAACGATTGTTTCCCTCCAGAAAGAGTTGTCGCTCGACGACCTTCATCTGCGAACGCAGTTCAGCCTGCAGTGCGTGATATTTGCTGAGCGGGAGAATTCCGCCTGAACGCAGAAACTTAAAAAACTTCGCCATGTAAATGCCCGTGCGAAGTTCCTGAACGGCGGCCGTTTCCTTTGGCTGCCTCGGCAGGAAACAATCCCGTTGAGGAAAGGCTGTCCCATTTTCTGCATTCAACAAATACGATTCCGCCAGCTTCGGAAAATCACCAAGGATCTTTTGGGAGTCCTCACTGGTCAGCAACTGTGCCTTTTCCCATTCAAGGATCTGGTCTTCCGTCGATTTCAGGACAGACAGCAAAAGTTGCCAATTGGACTTTGAATCATTCTTCGCATCGGACATCTTTGGCACTCCGGAATGTGGGTGACAGCAGACAGACCATGCGAAGCTCGCTGCGCAATAAAGCCCTGTCTGAAGAACGAACGCGTCAAATCACCAGAACACGGCTAAAGAAAATCCGCGATTCTCGTTGAGACGGTCCGATGGCGCCGCGACGACCGTTTCTGACACCCCATTGCACACCGATGGATGACCAGCAGCATCAATTCTTGTCTCTGTCGAGCCCGGCGTTGTTCTTTCTCGGCATGCCGTCACGGTTGGCTTCCAGACTTGCGCTGGAGCGGTTCATCGCGATGAACTGAATCAGTCCAATCAGGGCGAGGGCCAACATCATCGGGATCGCAGTCAATGCGGCCACAGGCTGATGCCGCACGATTATGGAGTCGACCCATAGTAAGCCGTAGCTGAGCATTGACAGTACCGTGATATAGCCGATCAGCAGAGGGCGACAGCGCAGAGACGAAGCAGCGACAAGTACAAACATAGCGGACGTTAATCCGCTGCGGGTTCCGTCGCCTGAAAAGATCACTGCGGTCAGAAGCAGCACTTCACCCGTTGCCCAGGCGTACAGAGTCCAGGCCGCACCGTCGGTTCGCTGGAGCCACCACTGCCAGATCGCAGCGTTCAGGATCGCCAGCGGGACCACGTAGTTCACTGTTTGTTTGAAGCCTTCATCGCCGGGCAACATTCCGGTTAAGTTGGCGATCACGTGATACGAGTAGAAGACGACCAGCATGCAGATCGTGACGGCCAGACCCGGGCGGTGACGAGCCCATCGCTGCACTCGCCGAAAGAGTCCCGACTGCCTGACGTGAATCGATTCCCCTTCCAGACATCTTCGCAGATCGGCTGCAAACTCACCGGCGTTCGGATATCGCAGGGCCGGGTCGGTCTCCAGCGACTGGATGCAAATCGCATTCAGGTCATGCGGGATGCGCCGATCGCGTTCACGCGGGGAGATGACGTCATGTTCTCGAATGAGCTGTATCGTTCGGGCAAAGTCGCCACCAGCAACCTCGATCGGCGGCCGCCCCGTCAGAATGCGGTAGAGAATTGCTCCGAGACCGTAAACATCGGCTGCTGGAGAAGCGGTACTGGATTGGCCAGTCGCGATTTCCGGAGCCATGTAGCCGGGCGTTCCCATGATGTCCCCGGCTGACGTCAGATTCGAGTCCGTCTGAAGGCTTCTGGCGAGACCGAAGTCCATCACCCAGGGCTGACCGGTCTTCTCATCAATCAGGATGTTGGAGGGTTTCAGGTCCCGATGAATAATACCGTGGTCATGAGCATCGGCGATCGCATTCGCCACAACTCGCAGCTTTTTAATGGCCTCCGTAGTCGTCAGAGCGTTGCGCTGCAGTAATTTTTCCAGAGTGACTCCCTGGATGAACTTCATCACGATAAACGGTTCACCATGCACGTCACCAACCTCATACACCGGCACGACAGCGGCGTGGGCCAGTTGAGATGCCGCGTTGGCTTCGTGAAGAAATCGCTCCACATCCTGTGCTGAAGAAAACGCCCCCATACGCATCATTTTGATGGCGACAAGTCGATCGGGGCGAAACTGGCGAGCCTTATAGACGATCCCCATTCCGCCGCGATCGATCTCCTCCAGGATTTCATAATTCTGTATTTCGGGCAGCCTGCGAGCGCGGCTTCCGTGCAGAGGCATTCCCGAAGTGGCACTGATAGTTTCCGCAAGGGCCGCGTCATGATCATCGGGGTCCTGAGTCTCTGCATCGGCCCCCAGATCAGCAATCACCGCGGCCAGCAGTCGACGGGCAATTTCTGGAGGCAGTGATTGCCTGTTAACCCAGTTAACGCGTTCCTCAGGCGGATGCTCGACTGCCTGCCAGAACAGCTGCTGAATTCGTTCATAGTCGCGGACAGCCTCAATGCGTCGTTGGGGCGCACCGTCATGACCCGTTTCGTCACCTTCTGAAGGTCGTTCAGCCATCATTCTTTCAGCTTTCTGCTGTTGGCTTCAGATTCTCAGGTTTCCGCCGAATCCAGTTGGGAGGCCAGCCAGGCCCTGGCAAAGCGCCAGTCATTTTTCACGGTCGCTTCTGACACTTCCAGCACTGCGGCAGTCTCTTTCACATCCAGTCCCCCGAAACATCTCAGCTCAAAAACCTGAGCCTGTCGCGGATTCACTCCAGCCAGTTGCTCCATTAGATCATTCACTGCCACGACATCCACCGGCTCGGGACTCATCGACGGCAGGAGAGTGTCCTGCAGAGGTATCTGCTGGCCTCCCGCTTCACGTTTGTCCGCATTCTTTCGCCTGGCATGGTCCACAAGAATGCGTCGCATCATGGTGGCGGCTACTGCACAAAAATGAGCTTTCCCCTGCCAGTTGACTCGAGTTTGATCGGCCAGTCGCAGGAACGCTTCGTTGACCAGAGCAGTCGGCTGCAGCGTGTGATCGGCGCGTTCGTGCTTCAGCCGGCTTGCGGCGATCGCTCGCAGTTCATCGTAGACCAGTGGCATCAGCTGATGGATCGCGTTGCGGTCACCGGCGGAAATGCTGAGCAGTAAATCGGTGGTCTGGGGCACGTGTTCATCCTGTCGATCGGTCGCGGACTGCTCAAACCCAAAAACACCCGCAGCGAACGGTCGAAGGATTTTGCCCCGACTATCTACAAAACATCCAGAGTTCCTGCGTGAGTCGATGTAAGCCGTAGCCAGCCGTGGTTGCAAGGCCGTCGAGTAGTATGTCGGAGTAGCGAAGAATGGCAATCGCTGCGAACAATAACGTAAACCTTGCCAGATGACACGGAATGGTGTGCATTGCTGATAGTTGTTGCATGGCTCTGACCTTATCTTGCTGCGGGAATACAGGACGCTTATCAGAGAACGCGTTTGCGGCACGAATTTGAGCTAATGTTTTTTCGACGATTCTCGCTGCAGTGCTGTTTTCCGTGCTGTTTTTCCGCGCTCCGGCCAATCTGCAAAGAAATTCTGGCCCTGATGAGTGATTTCAACGCGTGTGGAAATGCCTCAGGAAGAATCTGGCTAAAGCCATCACCTGCTGACTCCGCGATTCACTAACCGGTCACGAATTTCTGAAAGTCGCCGCCGATGTCGTCTCATACGCTGTCTGACACCGAACCTCGCTCCTCTCTCAAGTCGTCTTCATTCATCGGCTACCTGCTGATGAGTTTCCTCACGGCCGTCACCGATAATATGTATCGCTGGCTGATCATTCCGATCGCCAAGGACCAGTTCAAAGGTCTGGGTCT
>CAIJTV010001250.1:0-2263 GCA_903823635.1 uncultured Planctomycetaceae bacterium | reverse complement strand
GAATTTCCTGCAGGTTCTGAGCAAGGACATCGGAGATACTCTTGCGGGGTGATGACTTTGTGGCCGTTCCACTTTGAGTGCAGGCTTCGAACCGGCATTCTATTTTGAATTTGAACAACAATACCGGCTGAAAAATACCGGCTGAAATCGACGCTTCGGGTCAAACGAACAGCCCGCATGAGTCAAGTTGCAAGAACTGACATCTCACCTGAATGCTTCTGAACGCAAGTCGATCCACGGTGAATTCGCAGATGACTTTCACAACAGACGCAACGGTTTCGAGGAGGCCGTGAATTGAGGCAAAAAGTCTGGCGATTGCTACTGTCGAATTCTCACAGACTCCAAGGCGCTGACTTCGATGATGTCGCGTTTTTCTTTTTCGGACCAGCGACTGCCCTGAACGCCGACCTGCTGTCCGACAAAATCCTCAAGTCGAACATTGCCCGTGGGCTTCAGATCCGCGAGGATCTTCCCTGAAGGTGCCATCAGGACATAACCAGCCCCGGCTTCGCCATTCTCCGCTTTTTGAACAATCCCCGCGCCGACAAAGCGATTCTGTGGACTACCGGGAGTAATCACACCGGCCTGTGCCGCTGGCGGGGTTTCGCTCGTCGGGAGAGATTCTGGTGTCATCGACGTCACCGCGGGCACTGGCTGTGCATTGGCGGCGACATTCGAAACATCACGATTCAGAAACGAATCAAACGCGGCCGCTAACTCCATCGGCTCGCCCTGAGGAGCCATCGACTCAGGCCCGACGCTGGCTACGGCAGAGTTCGATAAGCCGAAACCATTCTGAGAATGACGTGCCAGCAACTGAGCATCACGCATCTCGGTTTGTGTTGTGACATCTTTGATTTCCATCAGAGAAACGAGACGACGCCGATAGCGCTCGATCGCGGGGTATCGCATGTCGATCTGACCGGAGATTGGCTTGTGAGTAGACGCGGTCTGCAGACTGCGATACTGGTTCTCGATTGAGTTCAGATCCCATCGCGATGCATCCTGCAGAATCATTTCACGAAATCGTCGATCAATCTCTGCAAGCTGCTGCTGCTCCTGACGCAACGACTTAAGGTTCTGCAACTGTGAGCTGGGCCCCGGCAATGGAACGTCGACAACTCCTCCACCATTCATCGCAGTGCGTTCCTTCGCCTGACCGGGAGTGACGATCGCACCATCCTGAAGCTTGGCGTTGCCGGGCACTTTGTAAGGATCGGCATTCTGCTTTCGTCGCAGGTTCTCATCAACAGGGACGACTGCTGCACCGGGAATCCAGCGGCGTTCTCTTGTCGGAGGAGCAACCTTCAACATCGACTGCACACCGCTCGTCGTATCAATTTGCTTCTGACCAAGGATCGTAACCTTCTCCCCAGCTTTCATACGGCGCTGAAAGACGGATGTCTCGTCACCGAATTCACTGCCCACCCAGGCAGCCACGTTCTCTTCCGTAACTTCACCTTCAGAGTCGCTCAACCGTTTCACGAAGCGTTCGGGAATCCAACTGAAGCTGCCTTCTGGTGGCGCGATGGAATACCAGCCACCCGGATCATGGCGATGAACAATCACTGTCGATTCGCGCGGAAGTCGCTGAGTGGGGTAATAGGCTTCCCCGGCTCCGCTGCGGGCGTACGTCTCTTCCGCGACGACCCTCGCTTCATATGGGAAATCAGTGCTCTGCGCGGATGCATCTGCAGACGCAAGAGCACAACAGGCCAGGGTAATTGGGTACAGGACAACCGTGGCGAACGCACGCAACATGGCGGTGCCTCCGTGAAGGGGTTGGCAATGAACAGGAATGACTTCAGGGAAATCAGTTTCACTCGAAACATCAAGTCGCGTTTTGAATTCAGACATGATTCGGCAGTCCCTGCGATCTAAGTAACAGTCCGGCAAACTCTGCCGTTTGAAGAAAAAACCGACCAGGTAAACTGGGAAGAATAACCCGAATTCGTAATTCATCGGAGGACCGTCTCTGATGACCCGAACGCCCGGATGATTTCCACATGGCTCGCTGGTTGATGTCGTCCATTCCGCAAGAAACACTGGGTAAACCACGATTGGCGAATGCAGGTTTTGCCGCAAAACGCCTTATTCCAGAATGAAACTTCGTCAGGCTTAATAAAACTTCGAAGTTGACTCAAGTCGGCTTTCCGGAAGATATCTGGAACGGAAACGAGGATTGATTTTGGGAGGCCGGTCCAGCAGAATCCGGGAGCAGGCACTCGTGAGCGATGGCTTACAACGACGCCGGTTTCGCCAG
>CAIJTV010001249.1:0-3520 GCA_903823635.1 uncultured Planctomycetaceae bacterium | reverse complement strand
TCGTCGCAGGCCGTAGTAAAGACAAACAAACAGGGCGACCGCAGTCAGCAGCAGGCTCAGCCCCAGAATTCCGACGACAAGCCACGATAACGGCGAGCTGGCATCCAGCTTCTCGGCTTTACCAGTCACACTCAGGTACCAAACCAAACCAATCCAGGTCGTATGCCCCGCCAGCTGCAGCAGGCCCAGCAAAAAACCGACGGCACCGGGCTTGTTGGTCATCAGCTCACGAATGACCTCCCGTGGCGACGGCGTGTCGCTGTCGTTATTCCTGGCCGGGGCGATGTACCGCGACGGCTTATGTGAAGGTTTTTTCTTTCCGGATCGACGCGGCACGCCAGACTTCCCCTTGAGAACAACAGTTTACTCACGGAACTGCCGACCGAAATTGCATGATCCGGAGCACGCCGTAAAGTCAGTCATTCCGGCTGCTTGCAGAATTCCCGGAGCGACTCACCTCGGGACAAGCTTATCATGCCGGCGGGAGTGATTCCAATGCGGACCGTTAGCGATGTATTGGGAGTTCAGGCCTTGCCCGTCCTGGCTGCTACTGTCTCCGCGAAAGCCGAAGCGGCGACGGTGCCAACAAAGTCACCGCTTGGTGGCAGATCAATTTTCTTTGTTTCCAGAAAACTGCAGTGACTGGTCTATTGAAATGAAATGGGCTGGAGATATAACGCCGCGCACAAACTATGTTTAAGACAGGTGATTTTGCGTGGAGGTGAAGAGGGGTTCGGCCAACTGGCCTGTTTCCCTCGCCCTGAATATCGTGCTGAAAGAGCACGGTCCTTCAGGAAGAGACTCATTTCAATCTGTTTGAACATCAGCCCGGGATGGAGTCGGCCGGACTGATGAGAGTCTGCCGACTTCAGGAATGTTGTCTGCCCCTCTTTGATCCCGATCTGATTGACTGAAAGCACATCCGCGGGATTACAACATGGAGGTTGTTGCAGAGACATAGTTCTCATGGAGATCTTTGTCGATGGAAGAATCATCGCACGGCGGTTGTGAGTGTTCAGAACCTCCGTCGGCCGTAACAGAACAGGACGAGCCCCCGGGATCGGGTCTACTCCCTGTTCTGTCTATTTCAGAAGCCCCCGCGATTCAACAATTGGATCGCACCAGCGGTGGCTCAATTCTCACTCAGGCCAGAACTCAGTCTTCGGCAACGGCTCTGCGAAACCGAGTCGGAATGGCACCATCTTCAACGAGTTCAGTGGTGGCTTCGTCCACAAACATCAGCAATGAGTCGGCGAACATCGCTGGCCGCAACGGGGTTCGAGTTGACTCTGCTCATGTCGCGGGAAACTCACCGCGTGTTGAGAATCCTCTTACCGTTCAATATCGCGAACGATTCTTCCCCGACACATCCGACGCTGATTGGGACGATTGGCGCTGGCAGTCTCGCCATCGAGTCAAGACGCTCGAACAGTTCGAGAAGATGCTGGATCTTTCCTTCGAAGAACGAGACGTGCTGTCCGACGGCGGAACATTGCTGCCGACCGCTGTGACGCCGTATTACATGAGTCTTCTGGACCCAGAGAACCCGCTCCAGGCGTTGCGCAAAACTGTCGTCCCAACAACGCGTGAATTCGTTCGCACGGCGGGCGAAGCCGATGACCCGCTGGGCGAAGATGGTCATAGTCCGGTCCCAGGTTTGGTTCATCGTTATCCCGATCGAGTCCTCCTGCTGCCGCTGGATTTCTGCTCAACCTACTGCCGCTATTGCACTCGATCACGAGTCGTCGGGCACGGCGAAATTCAGCCGAACGTGCAGCGACTGGAAGCCATCTTCCATTATCTTGAAGAGGCGACGCAGGTTCGCGACGTACTCATTTCCGGCGGCGATCCGCTGGCGCTCAGTGATGAGAAGCTGGATTGGATTCTGGGACGATTGCGAGCTATCCCGCATCTTGAGTTTATTCGCATCGGCACAAAAATGCCGGCCGTGCTTCCTCAGCGGATCACTCCGGAGCTATGCAATATGCTCCGCAAGTATCATCCGATCTGGATGAGCGTTCATTTTCTGCATCCGGAAGAATGCACTCCGGAAGCGAAGCAGGCTTGCACTCGCCTGGTCGACGCCGGTATCCCGCTGGGCTCACAGACGGTGTTGCTGAAAGGCGTCAACGATGAAGTGTCCATCATGCAGCAACTGGTTCACAAGCTGTTGCTGATGCGTGTTCGCCCGTATTACCTTTATCAGTGCGATCCGATCAGCGGTTCGTCGCATTTTCGCACGCCGGTTTCCAAGGGTCTTGAAATCATTCAGGGCCTGCGAGGATTCACGACGGGGTATGCCGTGCCGACTTACGTGATCGATGCTCCCGGCGGCGGCGGAAAAATTCCGTTGCAACCAGACACTGTCATTGGCCGAGATGGTGATGACTTGCTGCTTCGCAATTTCGAAGGCAAAACGTTCCGCTATCCGGACCCGCTGGGTTAGTCTTTCAGCGAACAGGATTCTCACTCGCCACCCGGTTTATTCCGGGTGGCTTTTTTATGCGCGCTTCTGTTGCCTCATGTGGTTGCTGAGCTTCACGCGGAACGGCGCGAGCCAGTTGTTGGTTCAATCAGCCGATGGGCGCTAGCCCGGGCTGTTAAAAACTTGAAATTGACCAGCCGATCGAGGGAAGATGATTGATGCTTGATTTGTTCCGCTGTGGTTTGCCCCAACGGGGCCCAACAAGTCAGCCTTGGGCAACGCCCAAGGATTTTGCGATTGACCTAAACCAGCCCTGAAAGGGCGATACAAACTACGCGGTGCCGCCATGTGCCGCCCTTTCAGGGCTCTTGTGCTTCTGGATTTCGTTCACCCGGGGCGATGCCCCGGGCTGACATGTTTTGGCCTTTCAGGCCGTGAACGTCGTGGGGAACAAAACTGGCTCAATCCCGATTTTGAGTCAATACCCTGTATTGAACACCCCAGCGCTAGCCCCGGTTGTTTCCCCGGAAATGCAGGGGCAACCGGGGCTAGCGCCCATCGGCCAATAGACCCATTGGCCAACACGCATCCAGACTGCTCCGTTCTCGCGTGAATATTCGCACCAGAAGGCATATCTCTGAGCACTTCAGGCCGGAAACTGTTCGCATTTCCGGTTCTGTTCGTGCTAAACTCCAGAGCCCCGATAATCCCTCCTGGAACCCTGCTGTTCATTTTTTTTCCCCGCCGCAGGCCGAATCAATCATGAAATGCGCTGTGCTTCGCATGTTGGCGATCCTGATGGCAGGAACGGTCACTATCGTTTTCCAGCAGCTTCAAGCGGCCGAAGATTTGACCGCGAGTGCCTCCCCAACCGCTGAGCAACTGGAGTTCTTCGAGACGAAGATTCGGCCGGTGCTGGTACAGCACTGTTACGTCTGCCATTCGGTGGCGGCACGTGACGACCAGAAGATCATCGGGGGGGAGCTGTTCCTCGACACGGCGGCCGGGACGCTGGTCGGCGGCGAGAACGGGCCGGCCCTCGTTAAAGGGAAGTCGGCCGAGAGCCGGATGATCAAGGCGTTGAAATACGACGGG
>CAIJTV010001248.1:0-6021 GCA_903823635.1 uncultured Planctomycetaceae bacterium | reverse complement strand
GTTCCATCACTTGAATTTTTCCGTATGCCGGGACATACCGCCCGTCAGATTTGAAAACGAATCCTGGCTTTCTAGGATGCGTTCAGGGCAGAACAGTCTGTTTATGGGGCGAAATGATTTTTCGCGTTTTCCGAGTCGCAATTGATGAGGGCCTGAAGTGACATCACTTGATGCAAAGTGTCAGCAGCAGAGAGAGCTGCTAGATCAACATACTCGCGAGATGGTTCAGTGGCATTTCGGTGATGATACCGGATGTGAGTTCTGGTTGGAGAAGAAGAAAACCTTCAACTTCGATCCTCTCAAGGACGTCAATTGCTTCGACGATCTGAAGAAGTTTCCGCTCTTCGAAGATGAATGGCTTCGCGGTGGTCCGATGCGTCGCTGGGTGCCACAGCCACTGCAGAATAAACCGATCTACGTGTTTGAAACTGGCGGCACAACCGGAGTTCCCAAGAGCCGCGTGGTCGTGGAAGACCATTGGATTGACTATGAACTCTTCAGCGCGACTTTGCCGGATGAGTCCTTCCCGAAGGGTGCAAACTGGCTGATGCTGGGCCCTTCCGGTCCGCGTCGTCTGCGACTGGCTATTGAACATCTCGCTCAGTTCCGCGGGGGTATCTGCTTCTGCGTCGACCTTGACCCACGCTGGGTCGTGAAGCTCCTGAAGAAGGGCGATGTCGAAGGCGCGAAGGCGTATAGTGCTCACTGTATCGATCAGGCCATGACAATCATGTCAGCCAATAACGATATTCAGTGCATGTTCACAACTCCCAAGTTGCTGGAAGCCCTGGCACTGCGGTTGATGGACAAGGGCAGCAGCGTGGAAGAAGCCGGGATCAAGGGCATCTTCTGTGGCGGCACCGAGTTCACTCAGCAGTGGTACCGATTTGCTCGCGAAGAGCTGCTGGGGCCGAACGTGTACATCACGCCGACCTACGGCAATACACTGATGGGTTTGGCCTGCGGGAAGCCACACGATCCGGCAGACAATTACAAGATTACTTACTTCGCCCCGCAGCCACGAGCGGTCATTGAAGTCGTTGACTTTGATGATCACAACAAACTGGTTGGTTACGGTGCGACAGGTCGCGTCAAACTGTACACGATGACCAAAGAGTTGTTCGTGCCAGGGTTTCTGGAACGCGACGAAGGCGAACGCGAGAAGCCTTGCGATAAGTACACATGGGACGGCGTCAGCAGCGTGAGACCTTATCACGTGTTCGCGAAAACAACGACCGTGGGCGTCTACTAATCGCACCTGCAACCAACGGCCAGTAACGATCAGCCATCGAACAACTCTTTCCGAATTGTTCGATGGCTTTTTTAACGCCCCGGGTTCGAACGGATTCTCTTAACTGGTGAGCCTGCTTTGGCTGCGGCGAACTTGTCGCTCTCTACGAATTGCGATTCCCCAAGCCGCATGAGGCAGGTAAGCCTCAGCAGTTCTCCGGAATCCTCGCCATCGCTGGAACGCTCGCAGCGCCCCGGCTGCAGAGGTAATCGCACGATCAATAGCCGTCGGTAACGGCATCGGCATCGAAGTGAATCGCTGGCAGTTTCAATCGCAATCGGCACTCGTCAAGCATGGCCTGAGTCACACTGGCTCCGATTCGAGTCACCCCGATTTCTCGACACTGCAGCAAGGCATCCATGTCTCGCACCCCGCCAGCCGCCTTGACTTGTACCGCGGGCCCCGAATGCTTTCGCATGAGCCGCAGGTCGTCCATCGTGGCTCCGCCGGTGCCATAACCGGTTGACGTTTTGACCCAATCAGCCTTCAGCTCTGTGCAGATCTCGCAAAGCCGGATCTTCTGGTCATCGTCAAGGAAGCAGTTCTCAAAAATCACCTTAACCTTCTGGCCGGTGGCATGAGTCAGCTCAATCACAGCCTTCAGATCGGCTTTGACATAGTCCCAGTCGCCACTGAGAACTCGACTGATATTGCAAACGAGATCCAGTTCCTCTCCACCATCCGCCAGAGCTTGCTTCGCTTCCGCGACTTTTGTCGAGGTACAGTGGCCACCGTGAGGAAATCCGATCACCGTGCTGGCTTTTACGCCGGAGCCTTTCAGAATCTCCGCACAGCGTTTCAGATAATGCGGCTGGATACAAACACTGCCCGCCTGGTAGACGACCGCCATGCGACAGCCAGCTTCAAAGTCGGCAAAGGTCAGGGATGGCTTGAGCAATGAATGATCAATCATCCGGGAGATTTGTTCGTACGTATATTCCATGAAGAACCGCTTTCGAGCACGTCATTGAGGGAAAACAAAGCTGGGACGTGTTCTAAGTCCTCTGGGCGTTGTTGACCAGTCCAGCAATCAGACTTGCCGACTTTTCATGGCTCTGATCGCATGCGACGGGACAACGCCCTCACGATGAAAACCCAGCGTAACGTCTCGAGACGAACAACGCCGGATTCGCGCCTAACGGAGGTCATCCCTTCAGATTCGGGGCTACATGACTCAGCCAGCGTCATTCACCGCAGGCTATAAGCTCAGCCAGTCGTCTCAACGACGTCCTCGTTCTTCCTCAGCATTTCCAAAAACGCGGTTCGCATGCGTACGACGGCAACGTTCAATGGACCGGACAGCGTTGCTCCGGAGGCGAGTTTGTGTCCGCCTCCCGAAAATTGCTCGGCCAGCGAGGCGACGTCGTGAGGATACCGGCAACGGAGGCTGAACTTGATTTGCGAGGTCTGCAGTTCGACTGCAATGAACGCAGCTTCGGAACCGGCCACAGTGAGGCACTGATTGACCAGACCTTCTGTGTCGGAAGGAACCGCACCGGTCTCTGACATGTCCTTCGCGTCGACCTGAACCCAGACCAGGCGTCCGTCGGCCTCAGATTGAGTTCTCCCGAGAACGCGCCCACCCAGCCGAACTCTGGACAGCGATGACTGTTCATGAACCAGATTGAACACGTAGTGAGGCGATGCCCCCCGATCAATCAGGGCCGCACTGATGCGCATGGTCCGGGACGTCGTGGAAGGAAACCGGAACCAACCGGTGTCCGTAGCGATCGCCGCATAGAGCCAGTTCGCGGTGTCTTCATCGAATTCAATGCCAAACGCTGCAGCCGCTTCACAAATCAATTCGCCAGTCGCCGCCGCTGTCACATCCTTCAGTTCGATCGCGCCCATTTCGTCGGAGCTGACGTGGTGGTCGATAACGACTCGTTTGGCAGGCGACGCCTGAATCACGTCGGCCATATTGCCCAACTGTTGCCAGGCACTCGTGTCAACAATGACGACCACGTCTGTCTTAGGGACGTTCGCTTTGGTGACCGTATCGTTCAGTTTCAAAATCACGCCTGGCGGATTCATGAAACTGAGGTTCGCAGGCGGAGCTGACGCATTAATGATGGAAACTTTCTTCCCCAGGGCCAGCAGGATTGCTCGCAGCCCCAGTTCAGAACCCAACGCATCAGCATCAGGGCGGACATGACTCGTGATCAGGAATGAATCATTCTCGTCAATCACTTTCTTCAAAATCGTCCAGTCCATCGCCGGCACAGATGCTCACCTTGCAGAGGTTCCATTTCGTCAGAAAACCCATTTCAAACGGGCCTCAACGGATGGTCGGACAATCTTGCATCTCTTGCAAGTCCGCAGGGAGCGGGTTTTCCGAAACCTGAACGCGACAATGCCTGCAGAATGCACAATCCGACCCGTCGACCCCGCATTTAGCGCTCGGGGTCCACGCTGCTCTGCAATCCGTGTTTCGGCCTATGACAGGCCCCTGCAAACGTCCGCCTCAAGCAGAAAATCGTCGCCGCATGCCTGCATTCGGAAAGCAGTCAGATTGGCTGTCCCGGGAATGGCTTGCAGTCCTACGCCACCCAAAGGCGACAAAGCTTTCGCGCCGCCAATCAGTTTGGGGGCTACAAAAGCGTGGACTTCATCGATCATTTCACTGTCAAAGAATGCTCCCAACAGCCCTGGTCCGGCTTCGAGCATGACGTTGGTACATCGGCGGCGTCCGAGTTCCTGAAGGACTTCTCCCAGATCCACCGAACCTTCGCCGCTTGTTTCAAATATCTCGACACCCAAATCACGCAGCCGACTTTCTCCGGCGTCGTTACAGCGTCGGGACACGCAGACCAGAACGGGGGCCTGGCTGATTGTTTTCGCCAGCTTGCGATCTGCCGTTACGCTTTCCCCTGTCGAGTCAATGACAACTCGCAAAGCAGTTCTCAGCCCTGCGGGGCGAGCAGTCAGCAACGGATCATCCGCACGAACTGTTCCGGCTCCAGTAATGACTGCGTCAACGCGGCCTCGAAGTTGATGAACCCAGGCTCGCGACTGTTCACAGGAGATCCACTGAGAATGCCCGGTGCTTGTGGCAATGCGTCCGTCCAATGTCATCGCCCATTTGGCATGGACCCATGGACGTTGCTTAATCATCAGCATCTCAAACGGTGCAATGAGTCTTCTAGCTTCGACTTCGCAAACTCCCACTTCGACGGGAATCCCGGCCTCTCGAATCCTTTGGATCCCTTGTCCGGCCACATGCGGAGCCGGATCCTGACACCCCACGACGACTCGCCGAAACCCGGCCGAGATGACCGCGTCGGCACACGGCGGCGTCTTGCCGAAATGACTGCAGGGTTCCAGAGTTACGAACAGGTCTGCGCCGCGAGTCGCCTTGCCCGCCAGACGAATGGCGTTGATCTCTGCGTGAGCTTCCCCGAACTTCTGATGGTAACCTTCAGCGATCAGGTTTCTTTCGGCATCGACGATCACAGCACCGACCAGGGGATTGGGTTCCACAAGGCCGAGACCTGTCCGCGCAATCCGGATCGCTCGCTGCATTACGTCAATGTCAGTGGAGAACATAGGATCTCTTCGCGAGGGTTATCATTCGGGACTCATTGGCGAATCTGGTTTAAGCAATGCTTGTTGAACGGCAAGCCGCAGTCGCCGGTGTTCGTTCTCTCCTCACATGGCAGTGTGCAGCTCAAGAAATCGCAGTCGCCTGCGGCTTGCCGCTAAACGAGGAGAATCAAGCTCCGCCGCAACATCACCCGCCATCACTGATCCAATCGTCGAGTCAACGCTATGCGTTTGCGATCAGCTTCGACCTGAACAACTTTAACTTTCACAATATCCCCGACCGACACAACTTCCGACGGATCGCGAACAAAATGATTGGCCAGTTGAGAAATGTGAATCAGCCCATCCTGATGAACTCCTATGTCCACGAATGCTCCGAACTTCGTCACATTCGTCACCACACCTTCCAGCACCATCCCAACGGCCAGATCACCGATCTCACTGACCGTCTCTGAAAACTGAGCGGCTTTGAATTCACTGCGAGGATCTCGGCCCGGGCGAGCCAGCTCCGCGACCACATCGCGAACAGTAAATTCACCGGCCTCCGCAGAAACAAACTCGGCCGTCTTGATCTGTGCGACCAGCGTTGGATTGCCCACCAGAGCCTTCGCGTCAGTTCCCAGTTTCTGTGCCATCTTGCGGACCAGCGGGTACTGTTCCGGATGCACGGCAGAATTGTCCAGCGGCTGCGAGCCACCTCGAATTCGCAGGAACCCGGCTGCCTGCTGATAAGCTTTTTGCCCCAGACGAGGAACCTTCAGGAGTTCGTCGCGCGACTTAAACGCTCCGTGTTCGTCACGGAACGAGACGATCCTTTTCGCCAGCACAGCTCCGATCCCCGCGACATAAGACAATAACGCCGGACTGGCGGTGTTCGCGTCGACGCCGACTGAGTTCACGCAGCTTTCGACTTCGCGATCCAGAGCCTTCTTCAGCATCGTTTGATCAACATCGTGCTGATACTGGCCAACGCCAATCGACTGGGCATCAATCTTGACCAGCTCTGACAGCGGATCCTGTAGTCGGTGAGCAATACTGATGGCACCTCGCACGGTCACATCCAGATCGGGGTACTCAGCAATCGCTGCTTCACTGGCAGAATAAATCGACGCTCCGGATTCATTCACCATGACCTTCGTGACCTTCAAGCTGTGTTGTTTCATCAGGTCTGAAACAAACTTGTCGGT
>CAIJTV010001247.1:0-7685 GCA_903823635.1 uncultured Planctomycetaceae bacterium | reverse complement strand
GTGGGATGATACTCCACATGCTGAACGCTCGTTTCTGCGATCAGTCGATCAAGATCAAAATGTGCTGGCGCAGAGCGACTCATTGGCGATCAATCAACAAAGACAAATTCACTGAGATTGAAGAGCAATCGGCACAACGCCGCCATTCCATGCTCCGCGGCAAATGCCTTCATGCGGGCGATCTCTTCTTCGTTGGGTTCACGGCCTGTGACCAGCAGAAACGCTCGATGAATTTGTTCTTCTGAGATTGTCGTCTCCTGACTAAGTCGCGTCGCAAAATGTCGAGCCATGCTGACGTTGAAACGATTGTTCAAAAGCGACAACGCCTGCAGAGCTGTTAACGTTTCATGACGCCGAGGAGTGCTTTGCGACGAATCCGCGCAGTCCAGGGTTGTCATAAATGGATCGGGCTGGCTGCGAACGATGAATCGATAAACACTGCGGCGATGCGAGCGAGCGTCTTCCGGATCGAACTTGTTGTATTCGTAGTGAGGAGAATGTTCGGGCTTCTCCAGTTCGAACAGATAGAACCCCGGGCCTTCCATTTCGGGATTCAATCGGCCACTGACGGCCAGAATCGAGTCACGAATTTCTTCCGCTTCCAGTCTTCGTCGATTCATCCGCCAGAGAGACTGATTCTCGCCATCAATTGTCTCCGCCGCTGCGTGACTGTCTGAAGACTGGCGATAAACAGAACTGGTGACAATGAGTCGATGCAGGGACTTGATCGATTGTCCGTTCTTCAGAAACTCCAGCGCGAGCCAGTCCAGCAATTCCGGATGGGTGGGTTGCTGACCCATGCGACCAAAGTCATTCGGTGAATCCACGATCGCGCGGCCGAAATGATATTGCCAGATGCGATTGACGATCGATCGCCATGTCAGCGGATGCTCCTCGCGAGTGATCCATTTGGCGAGTAGCGCACGTCTTTCCGCTTCTGTGTGTTCAGCGGCCAGTTCGAATTGCCAGTGATCAGCCGAAGCCAGTGGAATAGTTCCGGGCTCAACAGGTTCTCCCGGCTGCGTTTCGTTGCCGCGATGAAGAAGACGTACTGGCCGCGGAGCCCCGTTCGTTGGCTTGAAGTTTCCCTGAGCCGCAAAATTTGTGGCGGCGGCGTAGACCATTCGACCTGCCGGGAGGCTGGCTATTTCCTGCTCAGCATCGGAGAGTTGTTTGCTGAGCATAGCTCGGCGAGCCAGTCGTTCGGGCGTGTTTAGCGTTTTCAGAAGATCGTCTCGTTGGCGAGTCACCTCCGCCAACTGTGCTGCCGCAGCAGGATCAGCGGCCGTGGGCCAGATTCCGTCGACGAGATTTGTCTTTCGCCATCGGTCAGGTGCTTCGATGGAATCAAGAGCAGAGACGGCCCCGCCCTTCGCGATGTTTACACCGTCCGCATTAAGAATCTGCAGCTCCGACAATGCGAGGATAAAATCGTTTTGTCGCAGGGCCAGTTTTGTCGCGGTGATTCTGATGTATCGTGTGGTCAGAGATTTCCTGATCTCAACCGGCGTCAGGCCAGGGTTTGAAAAGTCAGCCGCGGTTTCATCGCGGACGATCGTGGCTTTATGTTGCGAAGCGTCGGCCGTTGAGCGATCCGCCGTAGTCGCCACTTCGACGCGAAACCGTACTGGGAAGCCGAATCCGGAACCGATGCCTCCGAATTCATCGTGACAGGCATGCAGAACAATTTGTTCGATTGGAGTATCCGCGCCCAGATCAACCTCCACCCATTTTTCAGCATCAGTCTGAGTCACAATCGCACTGTGATACCCATACTCCGGACGCTTTGGTGCGAGTTCGGCTTTGGGTTTCAGGTCAGCGATCTGCTTCTCCAACGCTGCCAAAGGTTCTCCGGCCTCGGCGCGAATTTCTGCTTCAAGCTTGTTGAGTTCAGTGCGAGAAGACTCCCGAAGTGCCACCAATTCGGCTCGACGTTTTTCAACCTTCGAGTCTGTGTCGTACGGACGCTCAGCACGGTCGACGGCAGCGAAGATGCTCTGCAGGCTGTAATAATGCTGCTGAGTGAACGGATCGAACTTGTGGTTGTGACATCTCGCACATTGAATCGTGACGCTGCAAAAGGTGTTCAGGGTTCCGGTCACCATGTCATCACGATCAAGGTTGCGAGCGACCTTGCCATCAATTTTTGTTTCCGGAACTTCCACGTGACCGATGAAATCCCATGGACCTGCAGCGATGAAACCTAGTCCCAGAATGCCATCGGGCGTATCCGGGAACAAAACATCTCCCGCCAGTTGCTCCTGCACAAATCGCGAGTACGGTTTGTCCTCGTTGAATGAGCGAATCACGTAGTCTCGATAAGGCCACGCGTTGGGTCGCAGTTTATCTTTGTCGTAGCCGCAGGTGTCCGCATAACGCACGACATCAAGCCAGTGCCGAGCCCATCGCTCTCCATAGTGAGTAGACGCCAGCAGCCGCTCGACGACCTTTTCCCAGGCATCTGCTGACGAATCATTGACGAATGATTCGATCTCTTCCGGAGTTGGTGGCAGACCGATCAGATCATAGGTGACTCGACGAATCAGTGTTCGGCGATCGGCTTCTTTTGATGGAGCTAAGTTCTTCTCTCGCAACGCGGACAGGATAAAAGCATCGACGGGAGTTTTGACCCATGCTTTTGCTTGATCATCAGAGAACTGCGGAATCTGATGGTTCTGCAGAGGAAGAAGTGACCACCAGTTGAAGTCGTCAACCAATGATTCCTGCAGCGTCACGGCTTCTGGCCATACCGCACCCGCTGTGATCCATTCTCGCAGAAGTGCGACTTCCTCTGGCTTCAACGGAGCGCCATCCCGAGGCATTGATGGTTTCTTGTCGGGCGATTCCGGAACCAGCAGGCTGAGCAGATGGCTCTCATCCGGTTTGCCGGCAACAACATATCCAGAAGAGAAGATTTCGTCTCGCGTTTGCAGCGAAAACTCCCCTTTCTTCTCCTGAGTGTTATGGCAGGTGAGGCACTTCCGTTCGAGCAGCGGCGCAATCCTGTTTCTGAACAGATCATCTGCAACGCACTGTCCTTTCAGCACCAGAATTGCTGTGAGCAGTGGGAGAATCTGCAGCGTGGTTTTTCTGTGAGCCATAGCGCACCGTTATGCAATGAGATTTCACGTGGCGACGATAGCCGCGGACAGAAGTACATCATACAGCCTGGGCCGGAAAACGATCGTGTTGCAAGGCGTGGTGATCCGTGAATGTTCACAAAATCAACGGGATCAACGGGCAATTGTGCAATCCGGGTTCTGTTCAGTGAATCGCTGAAGTGCTTCTTCGGAGCATTTTGCGTCGACAAGGCTGATCGCTTTGAGTTGGCGAAGTTTTGAGATTGCTTCCATATCCTGGTCAGACAGAATGAGGTCATTCAGGGCCAGAAACTCCAGTTGTCGCAGGCCGGTCAGCCGTTCGAACGTGGCGGCCGTCACAGTAGATCGAGAAAGGTCCAGATTCTTGAGCGACACGAGTCCTTCCACCAGTTCCGCATCAGCATCGGTAAATGCCTTGCCAATAAGCAGAGTATCGATCGCCGGCATGTTGCGGATCGCGGATTTTACGTCGCTGTCGAACGTGCATCGCCGCAGATCGACTCGATGAGCATCGCCTTTGATACTGATGCGAATGTCCGCGCCCTTTGATCGCGCGAGCTCCATGGCATCCTGCTGAGCAACGTCCGAGCGACATCCGCAAACCATTGCGAGAGTCACAAGGATCACAGTCTGTTTCATGATGAACGTCCCGAATGATGAACTGAGCGCGGAAACTCCATGCGTTTGCGCAATCGTAGCACATGATTGGAAGTGCGTGAATTAGATGGCATTCGGCCTCATCCGAGAGCAATGTTCCTTCGACGCTGCGTGTCAAAGTTTGCTGACGTAGGGGACTGCTTGCGAGAAAGGCTTTCCGATGGGGAACGTTTTTCGTTCGCCGGACGTTTCGATGATCACATCCTGATCATGGACTTCAATCACGCGACCACTCAGAGCAACCGTATCGAAGTCGTTCCCCACTCCCACCTGAATTGTTCGGCTGGATAATTGCTCGGTGATCCACACCAGCGGTGCGCCGTTGCTGAAGGTGATCGCGCTGATGATTGTATGCTGCATCGGATCAGTGTTGTCGATACCGATACCGAAGATGTTGTCTTTAACGATGGCCTGATAGTGACTGAAATCCTTCGACGCCAGAAGTTCGGACGGCACAGCATTCAGACCGTCACCTTTGCGCCCGGTGAGCAGCAGTGTTTCGATGCCGAGGGAAATATCAAACAGGCCCGTCGCTCCGATGGGATTGAGCGTCATGCTGGAGATCTGATGCAGATGTCCAGCATTAGAAAACTGAAACAGAAACGCATTAAACTCCGTCAGTGATCCTCGGCACCGAACGCTGAAGGGCATACTGCGAAACAGCACTTTGTTGTCCTTCGCTTTGCGTGCGGAAGGTGAGCCGGAGTCAACAGTCGCGTTTCGAAGTTTTGTCGTGCGGATGAGACTCAGCAGCCAGCTGCGGTAAACAGAACGAGTCACTTCCGGATCCGAAGGCAGCGATTGCTTCATCCAGCCATCAATTTGCCTGGCCGCATTGCGAGTCTCTGCGAGAGATGCTTCACGCTTCTTGATGTCGGCCTGTAGCTGTTCTGTTCTGGCCCGGCGAAGTTGTAACGGCCCCTGGATCATGGTGTTCAGAACCCAGTCGCCCACCTGAACGACGGCAATAATGGCGAGCAATGCAAGCAGCACCTGCTGACGGTTAGGTTTCATTACTTCTTCCCCTTCGCATCAGCAGACGGAGTCGGGGGTGCGTACTGCGACGATGTTCGTTTACGAATCGTCAGAGTTGCCTGGAACGTCGAAACGACTTTGTTGCCTTCCTGCTGCTCGCGAACACCAGGGATGCGAATTTCGTGATACTTATCTCGAAGCTTATTCTCCATCTGTGCGATAATCTCCGGAGACGCACCCACGCCACGGAATGTCGCGACGGCGGTTCCAGGGCCAGCCGACGAAATTGTCAACTGCTGAACGGTCAGGTTTGGCAGGGAAGGAATCCGCTCGGTCAGATCAAGCAGCTCATCCGGCCAACTGATGCGATTCTTTTCCCACGCTGAAACAGTGGAGACAAGACTTCGCCGCGACTGCGTGTCCTTCACAATCTCATTCAGCTCATTGAGCCGCGTGACCAGTCGAGCATTCTCTTCATCGATCTCGTTGAACTGCGACCAGACGTAGTAGAAGCCACCGCCGACCAGCAATGACGCGGCCGCGACAGCCGCGATGATTTTCTTAATCGGGCTGGTTTGAACAGGAGCACGTCGAGGATTTGCGAAGTCAATCGCGGGTGTGACTGAAGACGCGTCTTCAAAAGCTGCTGCCAGCAAAGGAGCGTAGTTGCCCGAGTTTACGAGCATTGATGGTGGTTCCGAAGACGCGGCATCCACCAGCAACGAGTTGGGTCGCACGACGGCGGCAACAACCTGAAAGTGATCTGACAGCACATCATCCAGTCCCGCGGTTTGTGCTTCATTGCCCACGATCACTACGTGAGCAATCTTGGCGGGTTGAGCCATCTGGCCGCCGGCGGAGATCAAAGTCCGCTGAGTTTCCGAGCGTAGATATCGGTTGATTTCCAGTTGAGGAACATCGGCGGCCAGTCGAATTGTTCGCGACAGCAACGGAAGTCCGTCGGAACACAACAGCACTTCGGCCACGTCATCGCCGCGGCTGATGATCAGAGTGGCTGCATCAGAGTGGCCACTGTTCTTCTGTTCGATACGAAGCAGTTCCGGCACGAACGTCCGCAGTGGATGAGTACTGACGAGAACTCGATGCGACTTGCAGCCGGACTGAGCCATCAGTTGCCGAATAAGCACAAGATCTTCCGCCACCAAAGCCATCGCGCTGACGTTGCGAGTGCCATCAGGACGAGTCGGGTAGGCGATAAAATCGATCGGTGTCTGATCGGTTGCGCCGGGGATGTCGCGGACGGCCATGTTCTGCACGAGAGCCGGCAGCTCAGATTCGGCAGCCGGTGGAACTGAGAACGTGGCCGAGTCGACGGAACCGCGATTCATAAGAATCAGCAGCTTTGATTTGTCAGCCTTGAGTCGTCCAACGAGCTGCTGCACGCCCGTGACTAACACCGCGCTGAGTTCTCCTTCGGCGGTCAGCTCTTCCTGCCCCGCGTCAACCACGCGCAGCCGCCCCTGACGATCTGCGTCCGTATGAAGGTATCGCAGCGTGCGGGCATTCCAGTTGATGACAAGAAGACGTGGCAGGATTCTTGGTGGTTTGGTCGTTGATGTCGCAAATAGGGTCCTTCGTTTAACGGCAAGCCGCAGGCGACTGCGAGAATACACACCGACGCCTGCGGCTTGCCGTTAAGCGAATAGGGATAAACGCCGCTACTGAACGCGCGGCAGCAACAACTCCTGTGAATACGGTAACGGAGAATCTGTCAGTTCGGCCCAGTATACTCTTCGCGGAGGAGTCGATGCAGCATCGAGAGTCAGATTTCGCCGAAGCATCGGCCCGCCGATTGCCCGATGAACAATCACGTCGCACTGAAACACATCTCCGCCCATGGTGAGTTCCGGGAACACTCGGCGAAACAGTACCGGATCGAGCACGTTGCGAGAAAGCAACCAGGCCACAGTTCCTGTTTCCGCGGGATCCAAAGTGGCTCGCTGAGTGATGATCTGGGTGACAATTTCCGGCGTGAGCCCCGGGATCGTTCTTAAAACGGTTTCAGATGCCGTTTGCAGTTTGATTCGACCATAGACAACGGATTCAGGATTCATCGTCGCTAAATCAAACAAGCTGGCCGCCAGTGTGGCGAATTCCGGACTGTTGCTTTGTAGTGGACTTTGCACCACGATCGGTCCGGTCGCCGAAGAGACTTGTATCGTGGAATCGATGAGATCGGCCAATGAAGCAATCGGAAACGCTGCCACCATCGTTGAGGCATACGGTGCCGCAGACGGTTCAGCTCCGGCTACTGGCTCAGTCGAAAGCGTCAGACCGTAGACTCGAGCCAACAAAATGTATCGAACCAGATTCTCCGGCAGCACAGCCGTGAGTTGCTGTTCCAGTTCCGCGAGCCCCGTCGAGTTCAATGAGATCCTTGGTTGTCCCTGGCTGTTCTGGTTGCGCTCGGCAGAGTAAACCGTCAGGTATTGTATCCAGCCCGCGCCGATGGTGGTCGCGGTATTGGAAGCGAGATCACCGTTCGTATCGATGGATGGCGTCAGGGCCTGTGAGGATTGATTTGTTGCATCGCTGCCGGGGCTGATGCCCATGAGAAGTGGTCGAGTGACTCCTTTGACAAACAGGAGTTCGCTCAATTGTTTCGGGATCGCGTTCGCGGCTCGATAAGGTCGATCGAGCGTTTGATAATACTCCGTCTCTGCACCGAACTCGCGTGTTTGATCGTCGGCATCGAGCCAGTCCAGAATTGCGTCGGCGATCGCTTCGGTCATCCCGGGAATCTGCATCAACGACGTTCGCCCCGCGCCGGGACTGGTCTGTTCCCACTTCATCAAAGAATTGAGATTGAGCTTTGAGGATTCATTCTGCAAGCCAAATCGAAGCACGCTGTTCTGTTCGGGAGTCTGATCCAGCGAAACGACGGAGAATCTCCAGCGATCATCGACGAATGCGGGATCTGTGCTGATGGGT
>CAIJTV010001246.1:0-3163 GCA_903823635.1 uncultured Planctomycetaceae bacterium | reverse complement strand
CGAGCCGGATGATCCGGACACCTTGAGTATTACGGCCGATGGTATTGATGTCCGAGGCTCGAATACGCTGAATTTTTCCGCGAGACGTCACCATCAGCACTTCATCGGAATCAATGACGCTTAACACGTCCACGACCTTGCCGTTGCGAGCGGTCGTCTTGATGTCACGAAGTCCTTTGCCGCCGCGACGCTGACGACGGTACTTCATGTTGCTGCCGGGGCTGGATTCATCACCCGCTTCGGCTTCTACCGGCTCGTCGGCAACAACAGCATCATCACTCGGTACCACAGAATCATCAGTTGGCAAAGCGTCATCCGGAGCCACATCGGCCGGTCCAAATGGCGTGCGCTTGCCGTAGCCGTGTTCGCAGATACTCAGCAGTGTCCGCTCAGGATCCGCGACCACCATGCCCACAACGATATCGCCCTTCGACAGGTTGATACCTTTCACACCGCGAGTTGCACGACCAAGCGGGCGAGCGTCTTCGTGGTTGAAACGAATGGCCATACCGGTTGACGTCGACAGAATCAGGTCGTTGTCACCTTCAACAATTCGCACGTCGACGAGGGCATCACCGTCGTCGAGACGAATCGCGATGATGCCACCCTTCTGAGGACGTCCATAGGCCGACAGCGCGGTCTTCTTGATGATGCCCTGTCGCGTTGCGATAACCAGATATTTATCATCCGGGAAGTAACGCACGTTAAAGCAGTTGGCGATGCCTTCGCCTTCCTCAAGCGTCATCAGGTTCGCCAATGCGCGGCCTTTACCAGTGCGAGCCTGCAGCGGAAGATCGTAAACCTTGATCCAGTGAACCTTGCCTTTGTCTGTGAAGAACAGCAAATAATCATGAGTGCTGGACACGAACAGATGAGCGATCGGATCCTCTTCGTCAGATGTGGCGCCTTTGATGCCTTTGCCACCGCGATTCTGAGCTTCGTATACATCCAGCGGCGTTCGCTTGATGTAACCTCGTTGCGACATCGTCACGACCATCGGCTGTTCAGCGATCAGCGCTTCCTTGTCGTAGTCGCCCAGCTCCTCTTCTGAGATCGTCGTGCGGCGCTTGTTCGGGAAGCGAGCTTTCAGCTCTTCCATGTCGGCTCGCACAACCGCTCGCAGATTGGATTCGTCAGACAGCAGACGCAGGTATTCTGCGATGTTGTCGAGCAGATGCTGATGTTCCGCGACCAGCTTTTCGCGTTCCAGATTCGCCAAAGAACCGAGCTGCATCGAAACGATCGCTTCGGATTGATTCAGCGACAGGAAGTAATCGGTTTCTTCGCCATTCTCGAGCACAAAAGCTCTGAAACCGTCGTCGCCCAAAGCTCGTGCGACCAGAGCTGATGGAATCGGAATCGTCTGCAACGCATCTTTCGCGGCCGCTCGGCTGGCAGAATCGCGAATGGTCTTGATGATGCGGTCGATGTCGATCTGAGCCAGCAACAGGCCTTCAACGGTATGCTTTCGCTTGCGAGCTTCTCGCAGCATGAATTCCGTGCGGCGACGAATCACGTCAACGCGATGACGGATGAATGCATCCAGCATCGTGCGAATCGGCATCAACTGCGGACGATTACCGTCCAGAGCCAGCATAATCACGCTGACTGTGGTCTGCAGCGGCGAGAATTCATAGAGCTGATTGAGTACGACATCTTTATCAGCATCGCGCTTAAGCACGATATGCAGACGTACCTGCCATGACGGAACGTTGCGGTCGGTGAGGTCGACGATACGCGAAATGCCGGCGATGCGTTCGTCACGGACCAGCACTTCCAGTTTTTCACGAATACGGTCGCGAGTTTCCTGGTACGGAATTTCAGTAACAACGATAACGTCGGCTTTGCCTTCTGTTTCGAAGTGCGTGCGGGATCGCAACGTCAGCGTTGAGCGACCCGTGATGAATGCCTGGCGAATGCCCATCGTTCCGCAGATGATACCGCCAGTCGGGAAGTCCGGCCCTGGCATCGCATCGAGCAGTTCATCGAGCATCAGATCAGGATTATCGATGACTCGAATTACGGCTTCGCAAACTTCCGCCATGTTGTGCGGAGGAATACTGGTGGCCATCCCAACCGCGATCCCGTTCGAACCATTGACCAACAGGTTCGGAAAGCGAGCGGGCAAGACAACAGGCTCAAGGCGATCGTTGTCATACGTCGGCGTATAGTCGACTGTCTCACGATCGATATCGCGCATCATTTCTGCGGCGGCGGTCGAGAGACGAGCTTCAGTGTATCGCATGGCCGCTGGAGGAAGACCGGCGAGCGAACCGAAGTTCCCCTGCTTGTCGATCAGCACTTCACGCATGACCCAGTCCTGAGCCATGCGAACCAGCGTCGGATAAATCGCGCCTTCACCGTGAGGGTGATAGTTACCGCTGGTGTCACCGGCGATCTTCGCGCACTTCTTTCGACCACCGGTTGGGCCGAGATTCAGGTCGTTCATTGCGACCAGAATTCGACGCTGTGATGGCTTCAGACCATCTCGAACATCCGGCAAAGCGCGACTGATGATGACGCTCATCGCATAAGTCAGATAGCTGGTCTGCATCTCACTTTGAATGTCCGTCCGGAGCACTCGAGGATCAAAAGGCAGACTGCTGTCGCTTTGAGGATTGTCGGTGGACAAGCGGAAGATCTCCTAAAATGACTGAGCAATCGCAAGTTCTTTTGCGACAATGATTTATGTCGCACGTATGCCAAGCAAGAATTGTAGCAGAATCTGCCGGTTTCTCAATTCTGTTGGACGCACACTGTGCAGGGAAAAACCGAACTTGACCCGTTTTTCAAAATACCCGTATAACCCCGTCTAATCGGGCACTTTTCCATACGTAAAACGGTGGAAAATGCTGAACCAGAACATGCTGGCCTTTTGAGCCGTGCGAACGTTGCCTTCATCGGCAACACCCATCCCAAAATCCTCTCTCTCCTTCTCACCCTCTTCGTTCCGAGATGACTCACTTCTCAGGAGACTTCGTCATGCAGGATGCATCCGTATCTATCGTCAACAAACCCGTCATGCGAAATCGCACGGGACGCGGCAGTGTTCTGGTTGGCGGTACGCTCGTCATCGTGATTGCCGCCGGTATCGGCATGCAGGTCTGGCGTGCTCGCAGCAGCCAGGCGGCTGAGCAAAAAGCGGCAACAGCGGCCGTCCCTG
>CAIJTV010001245.1:0-7083 GCA_903823635.1 uncultured Planctomycetaceae bacterium | reverse complement strand
CATGGTACTGGTATCGCTTTCATGCGGGCGATGCCGTCAGTCGGATCGGCAAGACACGAACAATGCCGGCCATGAATATTATGCCGGAGAAGCTGAAGTTCGCGTTTGCGTCGTGCCAGCATTATGAAAGCGGCTACTTCACGGCCTACGATCACATGGCCAAAGAGAATCTGGATCTTGTGCTGCATCTGGGCGACTACATCTACGAATACGCCGGGATGGATAACCGAGTCCGCAAACATCACGGGCCTGAAATCACGACGCTGGAACATTATCGAAACCGGTATGCTCAATACCGAATGGATCCGTCGCTTCAGACCATGCATGCTCTGTGTCCGTGGGCCGTTGTTTGGGACGATCATGAATTCGACAACAACTGCGCCGGAGCGATCTCGGAAGAGTCGCATGTGTCGCCAGCCGAGTTTCTGCTGCGGCGAGCAAACTCGTATCAGGCTTACTACGAGAACATGCCGCTGCGTCGCACGTGTCTGCCTCAGGGACCGGACATGACACTGTATCGGACGATTGATTTTGGCCGACTGGCCCGATTTGAGATGCTGGATACTCGTCAGTATCGCACCGATCAGCCAAATGGCGACAAGCTCAAGCCGCTGGAAGGAGGCGTGTTTGATCCGCTGGGAACCATGCTGGGCGACAAACAGGAGCGCTGGCTGATGAGCGATCTGCTGCAGTCACAGGCGAAGTGGAACGTGCTTGGACAACAGGTCATGATGGCTCGCGTTGATCGTGCTGCCGGGGCGGAAGCCAAATTCAGCATGGATCAGTGGGCCGGTTATGATATCTCTCGCAAGAAACTCCTGGACTTCATGGCGACTCGCCAGATTTCCAATCCTGTCGTGCTGACGGGCGATATTCACTCTAATTGGGTGAATGATCTCAAAGTCGATTTTGACAACGCGACAGATCCGATTGTAGCGTCGGAATTTGTCTGCACGTCGATCTCGTCCGGCGGCAACGGTCTGCAGTTCGTCAAAGGCCATGCAGAATTGATGGCGGAGAATCCATTCGTCAAGTTCCAGAATTCTGAACGCGGCTATGTCAGTTGCACAGTCACTCCGAAAGAATGGCGCAGTGATTATCAGGTGGTTGAGTTTGTCGACAAGCCAAACGCACCACTGATTAATCGCGGCACATGGGTCGTTGAGAATGGCAAGGCCGGGGCTGTGAAAGCGTAGTGCATGTCAACGCTTCAATGCTCCACGCTTCTTGTAGAAAAGATCGAAGGACCAGTGATCACGAAAAACGTGGGTTAAGCTTTCGATGCCGAAATGGAAAGTTCTCTATTTCTGTCCCAGGTTTTCAAACAGATGCAGGAGCGATGGGGGATCTGCCGGTTCCGCGTAGAAGCAGCCGGCAGTGATATCAATGTCCCCATCTGCATCAGTATCGCTCAGGGAAATTGTTGAATAGATCGGCGGCCCTTTCTGTATCACATGGCGTTCAAAAAGACCGTTGGTCTTCTGCTCCAGCCAAATCAATGCCTGTAAACTCTCAGGTGCCGCGCCCTGAATTGACTTCAACGGTAACAGTGCTGCAGCCACGATGTCCTGATCACCATCTCTGTCCAGGTCGGCACTTAAAGCTCGTAACACACCGGGTATTGCAGCAATATGCTGTGGCTCAAACTTGAGCCGCCCCATATTGCGCAGCAGCCAGATCCCGTGATAAGGTTTTATCAGGTGCGAATCGAACGTGTCGCCGACAGTGTACAAAACATCGGTATCACCATCGCCATCGAAGTCGCAAAGAGTAATGCCACTTGAACCATAGGATGGATCAGGAGCGGCATAAATCGACACCTTTTCAAAACCAGTTTCGCGATTCATGAAAGCCTCAATGACCTCATGCTCCTGGCTGATCACTGCCACGAAATCCACTCTTCCATCGCCGTCAAGATCCGTGACTGGCAGATGAATAGTGCCCGGCCTGTTATCAATTTTCAGACTGCGAAATGAGCGTTCACTCGCTGCATTTACGTCGTTGAATATGACATGAATTCCACCCGTCTCATGCCAGCCGAATTCCGCGACAGCCAGATCCGGATCGCCGTCATTGTCTAAATCTGCGGACTGCACGTCTGCAACTCGCCCAATTCCGTCCAGAATCACCCGAGGAGTTGATTCCGTCGTCTGGTTCTCAGCATCCGACAGCCAGAGCACCTGCCCTTTATTGTGATCTTCAGGCAGAAATGTCCCAAGGTCTGCGACGATAAGATCCATGCTGCCGTCCTGATCAAGATCGGCACTGCACGTTCCGGCAGGATTCGTTCCGATGCGAAAAGACCTCGCATGCCCCGGATCATTGACATCACAATCGAAGACACACCCAAGACGCATGTCGCTCACCCAAACTCGCGATGGAGTCGCTGCACTGTCACTCCGCCGCAATACGGATACTGCCGGAAGGTCGGTTAACTCTACAGGGATATTGATGAAACGGCGTTCGAACTTCAGCGGAGACGTTCTCGCTTCGGTCTGTTCCGGGGACGCAAGTCGCTCAGGGGCTCGCTGCCGATACCACCCAACCACTGACGCCTGAGGTGGTGGCGTTAGATCTTTGCGGCCGGAATCATAATAGAAATCAAATCCGCGTTTGACCTCCTGATACCAGGCGTCCTTCGGGAAACTATCGGGAAGCGGCACAGCATGGCAAGCACCACAAAAGATCTTCACCTGCTGTTCTACCGCAAACTGATTTGTCGCACTGTCTTCAAAAGAATCCGAAACGGTCATCTGACCTGCGTTCTCAGGCGAGCCGACATCTCTCGTGTCCTGTGTGCAACCAGAAACAACAGAAACGATCCCGGTAACCAGCAGTAAAAGCCACCGACGGGTTGCGAATCCTGGAAGAGACCGAGATGAAGTCCTCATTTCAACGAGGCAGCAAGCTTTACTGGATACGGTCATGTCTGAACAATTTCCCGATTGTCTGCTATGATCATTGAGTCGATTTCAGTGACCTGCCGCAACAGGAACTTCATTGCGGGTTAACGACTCAACAATCTGCAATTGTTGATTCACAGAAACGTTCCGGAGATATTGCACCGTTCCAGAGGGCCAGTGAATGGTGATTTGCGCAATCTGATCATACTGACCAAGGCCAACATGGACGCGACGATCAGAAGTCGATGCATAGCTTGTTCCGCCTTTTACAAGTCGCAGTATCTTTTTCCCATCATCGAACTCAAACTCGATCCACGCACCTTCAGCCCAACGTGAGCTCTTCACTCCGATAAGTTGCATCACAAGCCAGTTCCCAAAACGAACAGAATCGTTTCGCAGGACCGCCAGCGGTTGATTGATGTTGGATACAAAGATGTCAAGATCGCCATCGTTGCCCAGATCTCCCTCGGCAACCCCCCGACCCAAATACTGGCCTTTAAAGTACGCTCCCGATCCGTTGGTAACATCTTGAAATCGCTTCTGATTGTCATTCATCAGCAGCAGCGGTCGTTGATTGAGAGGAGAATTGATCGGGTGGCGAATGACGTGGCCATTTGCCACAAAAAGGTCTTCATCACCATCCAGATCAAGGTCACCAAACCTCGTGCCCCATCCAACGCTTAAACCGCACGCAGCGGAAATCCCGGTGCTTCGGCTGACATGCTGGAAAATCTGCCCGTCAAAGCTGCGATAAAGCGCGAAAGTTTCGTTTTCATAGTTCGTAACCCAGACATCCGGAAGACAATCACCATTATAGTCGCCGATATCGACACCCATGCTCCCATCTTCACGGCCCGTATCACTAAATCCAGTCGCACTCGATGCACCGCATTCCCTGAAACTCTGATGCGATTCGTTCATCAGCAGGAAATTCATCGTAGTATCATTAGTGACATAAACATCGACATCGCCATCAAGGTCTATGTCGGCGGCAACGACACCCAGACCTTTCCCTGGTGGATACTCGCCAAGCCGACCAGACTCTTCAATAAAGCCACCGGCACCATCACTCAGATAAAGAGTATCGGGCAAACCGGTGAAACTCCTTGGGGGGCACACCTCTCGAACTGAGTCGCCGTGCGTAAAACAGAGAGGATCATTGTCAGTGCGCCAGTTCACATAATGAGCAACGTATATATCATTCGCCCCATCTCCGTTGAAATCTGCCCAGGCCGCGCTGCTGCTCCAGAGGTGATCCGTCAAGCCAGCGGAAGTAGTCGCTTCAAAAAACGTGCCGTCACCATTATTGTGAAATAGCTGCAGCCCCCCGTAACCAGTGACCAGCACGTCATCAAAACCATCGTTATTAAAATCGCTTACGATCGCGCCATGAGAATAATGATCAGCGTGCGCTATGCCTGCCGCAGCCGAACATTCGGCAAACATTTGAATCGCGTTCAGAGTCCCGTTCTCTGCTGGCAAAGAACGAAAGAGCCTCGATTCTAGACCGAACGGCGTTTTCGATGAATCAAAGTCACCACCGCCTGGTGCAAAGACGTCGATGTGCCCGTCACCGTTGAAGTCCAGAATCCCCAGTCCGCCTCCAAGCGACTCGACGATCGTGTAGAATTCTCTCTCAGCACCATCACGGTAAACATGATTGATACCCAGCTGACCAGCACATTCCTCAAAACGAAATGGAGATTCGAAAGCAGCCGCCTTTGGTGACTCGACAGTAGCCGCCGCCCCCCCTGAGTCCGACTTAGGTACCGCTGGTTCAGGTTGATTACTGCATCCGGTCAGCCACAGGATGAGGCCGCAAATGGCAGGAAAATAGTTGAATGATTTGACAGCAATGTCAGACACCTTCCGAAAAAGAAAACGCAGTTGCATAATTTGCCATCCTGTTCCGGATCGGCCTGGAACAATGTATTGGTTATCGTGCGCCAGGCAATCAGCGAAAACATTCCTTTGACTTCCCAAACGTGGCTGTCGGACCATCAGACTGCGCTTTTGCCAGCGAGACTTGACGTCGTTACTGACCGGCAGTTGAGCTTCACGGATTTGTGATTTCATGGCCAGAATTCCGCATGCAGGCCGCTGCTGCTGTTCGCCAGAGTTTTGCCATCTGTGGCAATCCCAATTGATCACACACCTCCGCCATTCTCTCTCGGACCTGCCAATTAGACGGCTGGTCCATCGCTATCTGGCTTAGGGAAGTCAGCTCCAGTTTCAATGCTTTAAGCTTTTCGGATTGCTGCAGGTGCTCATTGTACTTTGCATTATCTTTCAGCAGGCGATATGACATCGCCAAAAGGTATTCACACTCATCATCGGACGGATCGTCCGAACGTACTTTCTGCAGGACAGCAATTGCCTCAGCGGGTTTCTGCTTCTCCATCAGAATGCGTCCCTGCAATCGCCGACCCGCTGCCGGGACCGTTCCCAGCCCTTTCGCCTGCGACAACAGGGCTTCAGCCTGACCCGGATCGCCCAAATTCCACCAGCACTCAGCCTTAGTCGCCAGCACAATTGCGGAATCCGGACAGCGGTCCAATTCCCGCATAGCGTTCTGAAACTCTTTCCGCGCGATGTAGACCGACGCGAGAGACACGAAAACCTGCATCTGATCACTCGGTAAGACAGCGAGATCGGCAGCCTGCTGAAAAGCCTTCAGAGCCAGATCGTATTCTCTGAAGTCGTTGTAGATCACTCCGCGCATGCGATGCGGTCGAAAATCCCGGGGTTCAATTCGCGAAACCTCATTGAGATGGAACAACGCTCGATCCATTCTTCCCAGGTCGTAGTAGACAGTCGCCAGCCATCGCTGCGCAGAAATGTTATCAGGCGCGTCGACAAGAGCCTGTTGGAGACAATTTTCCGCCTCCGGCAACTGACCGACGCGATAAAGTGCTTCGCCAGCGAGAATCAACACTGGCAGCCTGATCGGGCCGGTTGGGGTGACCTTTGCAAATTGCTTCAATGCAAGATCCGGGCGGTCACGAAACAGCGATCGAGCCCCGCGAAGCATGGTAAGTTCTGGTTCTCTCAGCGGATCACTCTTGAGTTGATTGATTGTGTCCTCGACAAGCCGAACGTCTCGCTCGTCAACAGCCTTTATCGTATCTGCAAAAGAATTGGCACTGGGCAAATCGGTGGAATGCCCAAACAGCATCCATAAGAACGCGACCGCTGTGGTCGCACTTGCGAGCAACACTGCTGTGCTTTTTGTTGCAAAGTTGGCTACGCGCTGCATAGCGGGCAAAAACCTTACTGAATTTTTCACCCGGAAAAAACTGCTCAACCTGCATGTCACTGCACTCTGCAGGACTCTAGAGGACCAAAGCGATACGCCTGCACAGAATCAGAATTCTCCAGAATTCAGAATCCCCCCATACTAATCCCGCCAGAGCTCAACTTGGCACCTGAAAAACCCATCAACTTCCCCGCGTTTTCGTCAAAGCTGGCCCCCGACGCAATTGCTCTGTGGGTCTTTGACTGTTTTCTTCCGCAGAATTTCCGCTGTTCGCCTAAAGAAAAGTAGTTGTTGACTAGAACAGACGGAATTGCAAACATCCCAAAAAAAAGAAAAAATCAGCCACTGTCGTATTTAAGGTGAATTGACCGATAGGGAAGCCAGTGGTAATCTGTCCCCCAAGGCTCATCACAGTTTTTGAATTTGGTAATTCGACTCTCGGTCTTGTTTCTTTTCGTTTTTTTTTGAAAGGTCAAGGTGGCTGGCATGAAGAAGTACTTACGACTTCCCAGGGGCTTCACTCTCATAGAATTGCTGGTGGTCATTGCGATCATCGCAATCCTCATTGCGTTGTTGCTGCCGGCAGTGCAGCAGGCTCGTGAAGCAGCTCGTCGTACCCAGTGCAAGAACAATCTCAAACAATACGGATTGGCTCTTCACAATTACCATGATACCTACCTCAGGTTCCCACCGGGCGGACAAGATTGGGGCGCTCCGAATGTGGGTTGGCAGGTTCGTATTTTGCCTTTTACAGAGCAGACTGCGCTCTACGGCGCCATTAACTTCAGCGATAATGCCGCGTACAACAGGCTCCTTGTCGCGACAGATCCTAATTCCCAGCTCCGAAAGAGGAACGTGCCTTATGCGACTTGTCCTTCGGATGCGTCGGGGGTTGTAAACGCAGACTGGGCTCAATCCAGCTAT
>CAIJTV010001244.1:0-3942 GCA_903823635.1 uncultured Planctomycetaceae bacterium | reverse complement strand
CCGATCGATGATATTGGTCCGGATCGTGAATGCGTCAACGAGGAAACTCTGAAACTGTTGAGCGATGCGTTTGTTGCCAACAACTATGATCTGAAATGGTTGATCCGCACCATCGCGGCGACTCGCATGTATCAACGAGCCCCCAATAACACGGCCGAGGGATTCGCGAGGTGTGAACCAATTCGTCTGCGTTCTGATCAGATCTATGCTTCGCTGTGCCAGACGCTGGGAGTGACCTCATTGCCTTTGCGGCCCTCAGAAGGACGGCGATCGCCTTACGAGATGCAGAGGATGGATGCGGGGCGTGAAGAGTTCTCAAGAATTTTCGGCTTCGATCCCTCAACTCCACGGGATGAGCTGACCGGATCAATCCCGGAAGCCTTGTTCATGATGAATTCGACGCTGCTGACCCGAATAATCGCGACCCCGGACAATTCAAACCTGATCACTCGAATCTCTACGAGTGTTCTGGCTGAGGAGGATATTGTCAGCGAACTGTATCTTTCTTCACTCGGGAGGGAGCCCACGGATGGCGAGCTAAAAATCGCGATGGAGCATCTGAAAACGAGTCCGAGCCTCCGAGAAGGACTCGAGGACTTGCTGTGGGCTCTCTTGAATTCTCCTGAGTTTTTTACGCGTCGCTAACCCTCAGAAAATTATTTCAAAATTCTGCGACACCCTTCGGCGGTCATGGTGTTCAGCAGCCAACTTGTCTTTGCTCACGATCTGCAGGTCCGAATATTGCTGCAGTAATCAGGGTGCGAATGGGAAGGGGCTGAACGAACCCAAGCTGCCGTGTTTGCAGGCTTCGGTGGCAAAGGTCGTTCAGTCCCGTCCCTTTCGCACTCTTTTTTTGTTAAACAGAATGCTTTGACCGAGGCTTGAAGGTGTGTTTCTGGCATCGACACCTTCAGTCCCCGACCTCTCCATTTGATTCTGCATAAACCAACACTGAAACGCAAACGAACTCTTTTTAGTGAGACAAGTGATGAACGCATTCCCTGTCGACTCGATTGTGTCTGTCGGTGGTCGTTTCCTTCGCCGCAGGTTCCTCCAGACAGCCTCGGCTGCTGCGGCGATGACAGGAGCATTTGGTCTGCGTAACTTGATGGCGGAGCAGTCGCGGGAACTGCAAAAACAGGGCAAATCGATGATCCTGCTTTGGATGCAGGGGGGCCCCAGCCAGTTTGAAACGCTCGATCCCAAGGCTGGACACGAAAACGGTGGACCGACAGAAGCGATTGCGACAAGCGTTCCCGGCATTCGGATTGCCGACAATTTTCCGCTTGTGGCGAAGCAGATGTCTGATATCGCCATCGTTCGTTCCATGACCAACAAAGAAGGCAGTCACCCACGAGCCACGTATCAGGTTCACACGGGGTATGTTCCGGCAGGCAGTGTGAAGCACCCTTCTTTCGGCTCGAACATCGCTCAACAATTAGGCGATGCCTCTTCAGAACTGCCCTCGTTTGTGTCCGTCGGGGCAACTCAGGGAGCCGGATTTCTGGGCATGGATTACGAACCGTTCGTGGTCGCGCGTCCTGGTCAATTGCCGGAGAACGTCGCCCTGCCGGTTTCACGAGAACGGTTTGATCGCCGCACCGAGTTAATGTCGAAGCTGACCGGCCAGTTTGCGGAGCATGGATCAGCTCAGTTGGCAGCGACTCATGATTCGCTCTACGGCAAAACATCGCGGCTGGTGCTGACGCCGGAGATTGACACGTTCGATATTTCCGGGGAGTCACAGTCGTTGCAGACTCAGTACGGGGATTCTAACTTTGGTCGAGGATGCCTGCTGGCACGTCGACTTGTCGAACGAGGAGTCTCGTTCGTCGAAGTGCGATCCGGCAACTGGGATACTCATCAGAACAACTTCGAAGACTGTGCGAAGAATGCTGCAGAAGTCGATCCCGCCACAGCCACACTGTTGAAAGATCTGAAAGACCGAGGACTATTGGAGAAAACCGTCGTGGTCTGGATGGGAGAATTTGGACGCACGCCGAAGATTAATCCTCGCGAAGGTCGCGATCACTTTCCCAAAGCTTTCAGCATGATGATGGCCGGTGGCGGAATTCGCGGCGGCCAGGTTTACGGATCAACCACGAAAGACGGGAACGAGATTGCAGAGAAACCTGTCACCGTGCCGGACCTTATGCGAACGGTCTGCAAAGCTTTGGGGGTCAACGCCGACCATGAGAATATGAGTCCTCAGGGGCGACCACTCAAGATCGTTGACGGCGGAAAAGAAATTCCGGAATTACTGAGCTGAGAGAATCAGCCGCTTTCAAAGCGTGCGAATTTTCGCATTTAAGCCATCAAGGCAGCACCCGGGGTTTCGCTGTTTGATATCGAGCTTCACGAGGCGGCCGCGATGCTTTCGGCTGCAGTGTAATCAACGGCAGATCATCACCAAAACTTCAGCAGTCACAACTGGCTCAGAACAACTCCTTCATCGGATGTCCCAGATGTCCAAAATAAACCGGGCGGTTGGCGGAGGTGTAGAGTGGCTTCGAGCGATCGATGCCGAGCTTCTCGTAAATAGTCGTGGCATAATCTTCCGGAGTGTACGCCTGCGAAATCACATAGCCACCGTCGCGGTCTGATTCGCCAATCACCTGTCCTCCGGGAACACCGGCTCCGGCGAAGGCGATGGAGTAGGCATTGGTCCAGTGATCGCGTCCGGCGAACTTGTTGAGTCGTGGTGTTCGACCAAACTCAGTCACAAAACACACCAGAGTCTCATCCAGCAGACCTCGTTCATCCAGATCCGTCACGAGTGCTGCAAAGGCCTGATCGGTGCTGCCCATCATCACCCAGTGCCCGATTCCATAACGGCCTTCGCCACCGGCTTTGTCTCGCACGGTCCCACAAGAAGCTGACGTGTAGATCAGATCGTGATGGTCCCAGTTGAGATTAAAACCGCCCGGAGTTTCCGGAGTCAACGGCCAGCGTACGTCGACAGTGACAAATCTGACTCCCGCTTCCAGCAGTCGTCGTCCCAGCAGATAGCACGAACCGCGGTGACCGCGACCGTACTGTTCTCGAGTTTGCTCAGGCTCCTGATTCAGATCGAAAGCTGCGGAGACTTCGCGACTGGTCAGACTATTGAAAGCCTGCTCATAAAACTGATCCATCCCATGCAAAGAGGTTCGATCAGCCTCGTTCGAAAATCTGTGGTCCAGATTCGAAAGCAATTGGTGTCGCCCGGATAATCGTGAGCCCTGATTGTCGGAGCGTGCCAGCAGGTCGGCAACTTCCCATTTCGGATCGGACAAATCTTGCCCGCCAGTTTTGAACACAGACAACGCACGAGGCAGAAAGCCTGTCCGTGTTTCAGCAGCCTGCTCATGATTGCCCGGGATCATGACATACGGCGGCAGCGACGGGTGTGTTCGACCCAATAATTTTGTCACGACGCAGCCCATGTCGGGCATTTCCACAGCGTTTGATGGATGAGCGCCGGAGAGCGCGTATTGAGTCCCATTGGGATGCGCGTCGGCTCCGGCTTTGTTGTGATGCATGGAACGCACAACGGCCAGTTTGTGAGCAATCTTTGCGGTACGTGACAACAGGCTCGTGAATTGCATCCCGGGCACCGTGGTTGCAATCGGAGCGAACGGACTGCGGTGTTCGAGGACTGCTTCGGGTTTGGGATCCCACGTATCAAGATGTGACAACCCACCTTGTTCATAGATCACGATCACTCGCTTCGCCGCCGCGCTGGCCGTGGCAAGCTGGGATTCAGTCGCCAGAAGTTGTGGCAGTGACATTCCCAGCACTCCAGCCGTCCCTGTACGGAGCAAATGCCGGCGAGTGTGATGCGGATGTGCGGACGTGGGATTTTGCATCGCTGAATTCTCCGTCGCAGTATGGCCGAAGACCGAGGAACACTGGGCAGGGGGAAACAACACAGGTGGGGATTTGGGGCGAGTCGGGCGAGTT
>CAIJTV010001243.1:0-5231 GCA_903823635.1 uncultured Planctomycetaceae bacterium | reverse complement strand
TGCTGGCGGACGCTTTAAGAGGCCGTCAACAGTTCTGACTGGTGTACAGGCACTGTCGCGTGTAGCGATTTTTCTGGTATCAGCTTCGACAATGTGAGGCATGGCGGGCAATCCCGTCGACTTAGACGGACGTAATAGAGTAGATTTCAGCAGGTCAGCTCCCACAAATTGTAATTTTGGTGTGTTTCGGTCCAAATCATGCATCTGAACATTTCCCAGCAGATGAAGATGAGCCAGCAGATGAAGCTGGCTCCGCGGATGATCCAGTCAATGGAGATTCTGCAGCTGAACATGATGGCACTGAACGAACGTATCGAGCAGGAGCTGGTTGAGAACGTCACGCTCGAACGAGTCGAGAAAGAGCGGGATACTCCGGTTGCCGAACCTGATGCTGCTGATTTTTCAGCGCCGGTTGACGACCGTGAAGCCAGAGAACTGCGGAAGGATGTCGAAAACCGCGAACTGGTCGCAGGGAACGAAAAGAATAACGAGTCTGATTTCGAACGATTGCTGGAGATCTCTTCGGAGTGGCCCGAAGACAATGTTGGCTTCGGCGGCATGCAGCGTTCGTCGAATCAGGTCAGCGACGATATGGACCGCCAGCACGACGTCATGTCCAACATGACAGCTCGTCCGCAGTCACTACACGAATATCTGCTGGAACAGTTCTCGTTTTTCAGCATCGATCCTGTGCAGCGGCAGTTTGGCGAATATCTGATTCAGCACCTCGATCACAACGGCCGACTGCAGAGCATGTTGCCCGAGATCGCTCAGCAGTTTAATCGCCTGTACGAGCACCAGTTGACCAACGAACAAGCGGACGAAGTGCTGAAGATGATTCAGCATCTGGATCCGCCAGGCGTCGGCGCAAGAGATCATCGCGAGATGCTGTTGTTGCAGGTTGATGAGCACCTGGCGTTTCATGAAGTCGTCGAAACACTGATTCGCGATCACCTGGAAGACGTGGCGTTCAACCGATTGCCGCTGATTCAGAAGGCGACCGGGTATTCTCTGGATCTGATCAAAGTTGGCATCGAACAGATGCAGACTCTGAATCCTTATCCAGGACGCGGCTTTGAACAACGTCCGGCTCAGCGAGTCACCCCGGACCTGGCTCTGGAACAAGATGATACCGGTCGGTACGTCGTGCGACTGCTCGATGAATACGTTCCGGAACTCCGCATCAGTCCACGTTATGCCAAGATGCTGAAAGAGAATCCAACGCCGGAAACTCGCGACTGGATTCGTCGCAAGATCGAATCGGCTCGATGGCTGATCGAATCCATCGAACAGCGTTACAATACTCTGCGGAAGGTGGCTCAGGAGATCATTGACCACCAGCATGAATTTTTGGACAAAGGTCCTGAATTCATTCAGCCGCTGAAGATGCAGCAGATTGCCGATCGCGTCGGGGTCCACGTAACAACCGTGTCGCGAGCCGTTGACGAAAAATGGATCCAGACGGCTCGCGGATTGTTTCCGCTGAAGCGTTTCTTTGGCGGGGGAACTCAGTCTTCCACAGGCGAAGATGTGGCGTGGGACACGATCCGCATCAAGTTGCAGGAATTGATCGACAAAGAAGACAAGAAGGATCCTCTGAGCGACGACGCCCTTGTCGATTCTTTGGCCGCCCAGGGAATCACTCTGGCCCGCCGCACGATCACCAAATACCGCAAGCAGATGCAAATCCCCAGCTCCCGCCAGCGTCGTGAGTATTAGTGGCCGGTCGCACGCTTGAAATGATCCGCAGCACGAGAGGCGATCGTTGAGTTTTTCGTAGTGCTGAATTCCGTCGGCGTTGTGGTTGAATTGCAAAAGAGGAGGCAGCTTGAAGCCGGCATTCTCTCTGGCACCGCTACTCGGTCAACAGAACTCCAGCGTTCAGTCCTTTGCGAATATCATGCCCTCCCGCTAGCCTGCCCGGAGTTAAGTGTTGATCCACCGAACCGACAACCCGTTGATAGAGGTTTGGGATGGGGCAGAAAACGTCAGCATCTGGCGAAAAAAATAAATCCCGGCGATTTCGATTCTCGCTTCTATCGCGACGAGCAATAGTGGCGTGGATTGCTACTGGCTTTATACTTCCAATGGCCTATTTCGCGTGGCACATTTTCGGATGGCCGGCCCCTGTCCGAGTTTCCTACGAAACGACACGGCTGACGGGCCCCCTGTCTGCTGATGGCTATGTTGATTACCTGAAGGTCATTCGTGACGACCTGAAGCAGACCAGCCTTCATTACGACGACCATCCATGGCATGTTCTTTTTCAAGACGAGGACTCTCGAAGAGTAAATGGCAATCGCTCGGGGCCCAGCGGCGCTCGTAGTCTTGTTTACCGCGAACCAGTAGAGATTCTTCGAGAGGAACTGGGCAGCGAAGCGAAGTCGATTGCCGGACGTGAAGCCCTTCGAGTGTACGAAGAAGAAATGCTTCCACGTCGCAGGCATAACCCATACTCCACCAGTGAAGATCCTGTGGCTGTCGCGGCCATTGCGGCGAATGCCTATTGGTATCAAGCCATCGAACAGAGTTGCGATGCAGCAAAGCTTCCCGTCTCGTTTCCACAGAATTCGCCATCCGAAAGCGAAGCAACGGCAGGAGATATTGGCCTGGATCTTCATTCGTACTGTTCTCAGATCGTAGACCGCCTTCTGCTGCGAAGCATGAACCGAGCCGGCGATGGTGGCCTTGTAGACGCCTATGCTGACATTCATCTGATCTTCCGCATCGCCAGGAAAATGGACGGCCTGTGCTTTGTTTCAACCAGTTGTGCTGACAGTGCTGAAACGAAAGCAAGTCGAGCGATCATCGTCCAGATTCTTTCTTCGCCATTGATGACGAAGGAGTGTTGCCATCAAATCGAATCACTGCCGCAGGAATCCACGATGCCGGAGATCCTTCGAATTGTGGATCAGACTGAGCGCTACATCCGGCTGGATTTAATTCAGGGCATGCACCTTCGCAAGTTCTCGCCAGTTCGGTTTCATGGGCGTCTTGCTTTTGCAAAATCCAGGCGATTCTGGCATGCGGTGGACTGGAATCGAGTTTTGGTCGAGACAAATCGAGTGTTTGACGAGCAGTTAAAAGTGCTCCGCATGGCCGGAAGCCGAAACCAGACAATGGCAGCGGCGAAACACAGACAAACTCTTGCGCTGAGTCATGAAGCGGACGTTGATCCGGATGAGATACCGTTGTGGTCAGCGAATGACCCTACAGATTTTCTCATCCGACAGCTGCAAATAGAAAGCTCTGATATTTTCGATCCGATTATCATGACCTACTGTCGTGACCTTCGTCGGCGAGTGATTCAGATCGTGGCACGCCTGTCGATGTCACGGAAGATTCACGGTGAATTTCCTCGCGAACTGAATTCAGTCCTTGCCATCGACGGATTCTCGGAGGCTGCCCCCGATCTGTTGATTGATCCGTTCAGTGGCATGGTGCTTGGTTATGAATCGTCTGGGGATGCCTTCATACTGTTCTCCGTTGGGCCAAATGGGAACAGAGACTTGAGGGGTATTGAAGAGACGTCCGTTACAAGCTCTCGACTGGGTCCTGTGGATCGAATCAACGATGACCTGATCTGGCGGTTTCCATTTGCGAAATAGCGTACGGATCCCATTCTCGCAGCGCATCAGCCAGGCTTTGATCACGATGACTCATTTGATCACACTGAAAGTTCATCTCTGACAAGCATGGTGTTCGACGCCCACACGACCAACGAACTACTCAGGCAGTTCTCACACAGTAGACCAACACTAGAGCAGTCGACAGCAGAGTAACAATCGCCCCCCATTGAAACGACTGCGGTCGATACTGCCAGCGGATCACGTGCTTGCCTGCGGGTACGCTCATGCTGCGGCGGATTCCGGACGATTGCGAGGCCTCTGCTTGATTGCCGTCGACGGTGACCTCCCAGCCGGGAAACATCAACTCGACCAAATGTACTTGCGCGGCTTCACGAAGTTCGACCTCAAACTCGACATCGCCGGAGCTGCGACGCAGAAAACGCAACTGACTTAATGCGGCGATTGGTTCAACAGCCACGCGTCCGCCGGCATTCTTCAATCGATACAAGAAGCAATCAGCGGTTCCTCGCCCCCAAACGCGATTGAGAAATGCATCAGGTCCAGAACCGATCAGTTCGCAATCCTCTGCTAGGTTCTGCACCCGCTCTGTGGTCAGCATATGAGTCACACCGAGCGAATTCAGTCGCTGCATTTGTTCAACTGACGGAAAGATAGATTCCGCAGACTTCGGTTGCGTATCGACCGCAAGTTCCTTTGAGAAGTACTCAGCTGGTCCCAAGCCCAGATACTGAGGCACGCTGCTGACACCAAACAAGTTACCGATATTCGGCCCGCCTGACAGAAGCCGCACTGGCGATTCAGCATCTTCGTTCTGCAACGTCTTTGCCAGCCAGCTTTCGTTGAGACCTCTCAAGGGCGGATACTCAACCACCTGAGCATCACAAACGGGGTACTCCGCCGACTTCAACAGATCGGGCAATGTGATCACACCGATCAACGTCGTGAGTATGATCCTGACTGTTGAACTACGTCGACGCAAAAGCCCGTCGAGCCCTAGTCCGGCGATGATCGCAAAGCCCAATGTCGTGATGATCGTGTAACGTCCGGGCCCGATGAAAAACCCAAAACCGGGCAGGTGTCGAAAGATCGGCACGAACCAGCCGAACGCGTACAGAATTCCGGCCACGGCCAAAACTCCCCACGTCTTCCAGTTCGTCGTTCGCACAAACTTTCGCACGGGAGTACTCAACAAAGACATCATCAGCAATAACGGAATCAGCCCCACATACAAATGCGCCTCAACGGGGTTCGTATCTCCGGCGCTGAGCAGAAAAGGGTGCTTGAGACTTTCGCGGGACGCTGCCATTTCCGGCGTATGCCAATACCACCATGACGCGACAAGCTGAGTCAGATACATGGGTGGCATGTGACCATCGGACGGGTTGAACACCGCATGATTTCCATCGCGCTGGCTCAACTGCCTTAGCTCATATGTTGGCACAAGCTGCACGGCAGCGAGAGTAACAGCAACCCCGATTGCAGCAACCACGCCGGCGGCAGCACGCCATCGATTCAGAATCATCGTCGGAACGAATTCCGCTGGAGGCGACTCAGTACCCAATCCAGTTGCCACATAAGCAATGCTATGCCGAGGACGACTAAGCAACGCGTAACCCAGACAAGTCAGCTGAGTAATAAACG
>CAIJTV010001242.1:0-2291 GCA_903823635.1 uncultured Planctomycetaceae bacterium | reverse complement strand
ATGACCGCCTGCGGGATGACTCTGGAACGCTGGCAAACGTTGGTTCAACAGATCGAAGAACTGGAAGACATTCCTAAAGGTTCCGTGAAGCCCGAAGAGTGTTTCAATGTGTCGTTTCTGCCCGCAGCAGCCGCCGCACCGTAATGTGCTGTTTCGAAATTGCATCCGGTCAAGGCTGCAGTTTCGTCAGATCTGGAAACGTAGGTTGGACAATCGCGTCCAACAGCCGTGTCCGGCATTCCAGCGACGGGCAAGAATGCCCATCCTACGTTTTAAACAAGTCTCGGCAGAGCACTACCCACCAGCATCCAGCGAGAGGATCAGGATGGTGTCGCCGTCGTTGATTGGCGTTGTTGGGTCGGTCGTGAATCTGTCTCCGCTCAGGTTCGCGGTATATCCCGGCCGAAAGTGTGGCCCGTCAAAACAGCACTCGCCAAGCCCCGGAAACAATTGCGACAGGGACAGGGCAAGATCGCCCAGGGTCGTGGCTGTGGCTTTGGCCTGAGCAACCCCGGCTCTTGCACGAGGAATACCGTAAAACTCAACCTGAACCTGTGGCACCAAGTGATTCCCGTATCCAGATGCAGAGACCGTTGCACTCACAGCGCGGCGTGTTCGACTGCTGATTGAACATGGAGCCGGCGGTGAATCATACCGTTAATCCCCCGGAGATCGAATCCCAGAGCGGTCCGCGGTACTGATGATCTGCGGTCTGGCACAAGCTGCTCTGGCGGGTAAATCACGGATCAGCAAGGCTCCACAGAGCAGATGGACGAAGTGACAAGGGCGGCTCTCGAGTGCGTAATGCCCGGGAAAACTGCTCTTCGCGCAGAAGGCATTGGAACATAGATTTCAGCTCTCTCCTTCGGCTGGTTTTGCGCCAGAGATTTCTCAATGGCGTAAATTGGCTCCTTTCTGTTAACTCTCATTCCCCAATGACAACTGCGGATCAGCGTTCCGTTCACGTTCCGGTTATGCCCCGGGAAGTGATGCAATGGTTGCAGTTATCTGCCGGCCTCACGGTTCTTGATGGAACTCTTGGTGCTGGTGGCCACAGTCGACTTATTCTGAAATCACTGGGAGAAACCGGACGTCTCATTGGTCTCGATCGCGACCCAATGATGCTCGCTCTGGCGACTCAGAATCTGGCCTCAATTCAACACCCGGGAACTTCGTTTGTTCGTTCCAGTTATGCAGACGCCGAAACGGTGCTGCAGACGCTGGGGATTGAACGGGTCGATCGAGTGTTGTTGGATCTGGGTTTATCTTCGGACCAGCTTTCGGATCGAGAACGTGGTTTTGGTTTTGATGCCGGCGGACCTTTGGATATGCGGTTTCATCCGCACGAGAATAAGCCGGTTTCAGAGCTGTTGAGAACTCTGGAAGGATCAGAGCTGGAGAAGATTTTTCGCGAGTTTGGCGAGGAACCAGCGGCCGCAAAGGTTGCTTCGGAAATCGTCAGGCGCCGACAACAGGGAAATCCGGTTGTCACCACGGAGGATCTGGAGGCCTGTGTTTCGGCTGCAGTCGGAGCTGCGAAGAACGCTGGCGGTCGAAATTCCGCGACGCGAGTTTTCCAGGCTTTGCGGATCGCGGCCAACAATGAACTGCAGCATGTGGAACGCATGTTGACGAACGTCCTTCCGAACATCATGAAGACGGACGGAATTGTGGTGATTCTGACATTCCATTCGTTGGAAGATCGAATCGTCAAGAACGCATTCAAAGGACACCAGGGATGGCAGGTTCTGACAAAAACACCCGTGGAAGCAACCCCGGCCGAAGTGCGGCTGAATCCTCGCAGCCGATCAGCGAAACTGAGAGCCACGAAGTGGCTGGGAAGTTGCTGACATCTCTGAAGTCTGCCTCAACGGCTGCAAATGCCATTAGTCATGAAGCCAAGCTGGGAATGGCGGTCATCACCATTCTCTTCTTCGCGTTCTGCTTCCTTGTCTATCATAAGATGGATCTCCATCAGCGCCAGTTGACGCAGGCCTCGATCGCTTCAAAAGCCGGGACTCCCGACGCGAACGCAACACCCGAGGAAGCGTCGGCTTTGATGTCCGGCAATGTGACCGGAGCCACCACAGATCCCCTGCTGGAAAGAAGCCTTACAGCAACCGACAACGCGATCACAACTCGCGAGGGTGATGTACCAGCGTTTGCACAGCCCGAAGCGGAGACATCAACACCGAACTTCGGGGCTTCTGCTGCCATGGAGTTTTCTGAGCCCTCAGAGTCTGACGCCAACGCCCCAACAAACGTGCCTGGCGATCTCGTCGCGGAGAACT
>CAIJTV010001241.1:0-2313 GCA_903823635.1 uncultured Planctomycetaceae bacterium | reverse complement strand
GAATCGCCATCATATGAGGTTCAAATCGACAACCTTTATTGTCCAGAACAGGAATCTCTTTCGGTGGCACCGCCAACTCCGGATGGATCGGCAGCTTCTCTTTCGTATCCAACCAGATCGCGACGTATCGCAGGCCACGATTGTCTTTATTCACAATCAACGACTCGTCGATAAGCCCATTCTTGCCGCACACATCGGCGTCACGTTCAATCTCCAGTACGACTGGCTCAGGCGCATCACCGCCAAAGACAAGTCGCCCTTTGACCGTTCCCCACTCCTGCGCGAGCGCAGATGTCGGCAACACGCTGAGACACAGGACGAGACAGCAGCGACAAAGGTTCATCGAAGATCATTCTGTTGGTTGACGACTGAGAAAGAGCACTTGCAGACATTCTCAATGGTCCGCTAAGAATAAGTTGCGGCCAGAAGTTCGCATGCAGCAACCTTGACTCTGTCGGCCGTCGCCTCTGTCAACCCTGACAGCAAAGGCAGATGTTTGCCTGTCTCTGCAATGCCAGCCAACGCAACGGCTTCATGCAAAACACGGATCGGATTCACTTCGTTGCGAAGGTTCTCAAGAGGCAGGAAGATCTTTCGGATCGCTTCAGCCTTATCATAGTCCCCATCACAAATGGCCTTCAACAAGGTTTGCGACAGTGCAGGATTGACGCAAACGCATCCGGCAGTAAATCCATTGAGTCGAAACTTTGTGAGGTGAACCAGAGCAGGTTGTTCACCGATGCCGCTGCAGATCAGTTTCGGATCCACCATCGTCACCAGGCGGGACAAATACTCATCGTCAGCCGGATCTTTGCGAACGATCGCATACTTGATGAACGACACCAGTCCGTCGCGAACCAGCTCCGCGGCACCTTCCGGACTGATGTAGCCTTCTTCTTTGATGTAAAGCACAGCCGGACGATTGATCGCTTCGACAAAGCGTCGAAATCCCGTCATCAAGCCAGCTTCCGTCATGATCGCCTTTGTTGGCAGCACCATGACCGTGGGATAGGCTGTCTTCTTAAGGACATCCGCCTGATCCATCATTGTCCCATAAGCTGGCCCAACAGACGGAACAACTAAAGTCCCCTCAGCCGCGACATCCTGCAACATCTCCAGCAAGTCCCCGAACTCACTGGGACGGATGTGGTAAAAGTTGGCGTTACCGCCATACAACAGCATAGAAACGCCACCAGCTTCGATGTGGCGAATCAGCTTTTCATTCTCCGTTGGGCAGATCTTATCATTGACGCCTCGCGCCAGTGGCGGCACGGCAAGAACCGATCGTCGGAAATGTTCCGGTTGAAAAGCTGTGGTCTGCATGAGTAATCCTGTTTCGGAGCAAAAAGTGCAAAATTGACGATCGGGGCAGCCTCTGAAGGTTCAGTGGCAGGATAGCAGCAGAAAAGCAGCGATTCACTCGCAGCAACAAATTTTTCCCGCCAGACACGCAGACCGTCCGAGAACGTCACGCGGCAAAAGTCAGACCGCTACTCCCCAGCGGCTGATAAAACTCAGATGCAAACCGGCTTCAAGCCGGATCTCGCATCCAGCAGGAATCATGCGGCACCATGCCAATATGCGGGTAGTAGGATCTCGCTTTGGGAGCGGCGATCAGAATCAGGCGAGTCATCAAACCGGCCGCCTCATGAGTCCGCTCAATCAGCTTACGGCCAATTCCTTGCTTCTGACAGGACTCATCGACGGCAAGATCTGACAGGTAAGTGCAGAAAGCAAAATCCGTGATCGCTCGACTCACGCCAACCAGCCGTCCATTCGAACGAGCAGTCACGATGAGATCAGCATTCTTCAACATCGACTCAATGCGCTCACGATCATCGACAGGCCGCCGCTCACCCAGTGTTGAACGAACGAGCACGTCGATGAATTCCTCTGCGGAAAGCTGTGGCTCCAACTGATAATCGATCATGATCAAAATCTCCGATTCATTCAGTTCTCCAGATCCACATTGCGCAAGGCTTTCGTCGCCCAGACCGCCAGAGCTTCCCGATTGATTTTGACGTTGTGTCGCGTATCGACCGGCAGGGAACGATGAAACAAGATTTGCCTGATCCCAGCCGCCAGTGGGTTCTCACTGCCAAGCTTCAGCAACTCCTGACGCAACACAGCACTGCCTGCAGAATTCGTTAGAAACTGCTCAGCTTCCGGTTCTGCGACGATCACAGGCGTCTGCCGTCCTTTTTCACCGACCCCAACCAGCGCCGTGCGATAGATGCGAGGATGGTTGTTAAAAATCGCTTCACAGCAGACAGAATACATCGGGCCGGTTTTCGGAAACACGATATGAGCTTT
>CAIJTV010001240.1:0-4508 GCA_903823635.1 uncultured Planctomycetaceae bacterium | reverse complement strand
CATCGACCACCACTGCCGACGGTCGCAAGTGCTGGGAGGGACCCGGATATTCGCCAATTTTGTGGACGCATACACGTGCGGGCACAGGGTATCGTGGTCCGTGCGTCAACCAGATTTCACCCACCGCCCCGCACCGGCCCCCACCCCGATGGATAATTTCCCGTCGGCATGTTCTTGATTGCCTCGGCGAATCCTTAGAGACACATTCGCTCCGCAGCGTACCCTGCGTGGCCTGCCGGGGATTTCGGGAGGACCCAATCACTGACCAGACAAACCGGCCCCAGACCCCGAGATTGTATCTCCCGCCGGACTGTGTGTGACAGCATTCGGGGCTTTACTGATCTCATCTGGTTTTGAGTCGTGAGACGGGACCCAAAGACACCCGGGGCTTGACGATTGCAGAGTGCCCCCAGACCCCAACGAAGGGCAGACGCACAGACTTTCTGTTGTGACCCCGGGACTGATTCGGGCGTGTGACAATTACCAAACCCCAAAGGGACCCGCTGCCAATTCTGACCGGACACAATGCCCCTGACCCCACGCAACACGCTCTGTCTGCCGTAAGCAAAACAAACTGTCGAGCTGCTGTCGGCGTGTGTGGTAAGGCGGCAAAGTGCCACAGGGGGACCCGTCGTTCGAACCCGTTCCTTGCCGGTATTGCAAGCTGCGGCTGGATGCCCTCCTGTGATCGCAATTAGACACGAACCATCTGCGTTCGGCAATGATTTGTTACGCCGTGCCACTCGGTCAGCAGCACCCCAGCTTGATGCTGGATTCATCAGGGGTCTGTTGACAATCTCCAGCGAATCAGTTGTTGTGTCGTCTGCGTCAGTGACACCTTGCTGCTTGGAACCTTTTTGGAAAGAGGCATCTGGAAAGTAGAGAAACCAAATGTGGCAGGAACTCATGCTGAATGTCCCGAAGATTCTATTGCTGTGGGCGGTTTTTTCAGTTACCGCAGTCGCGATTCTATTTGTGTCTCTGCATGCTTTAATTCGAGCAACCGGCTGGTTTGAAAAGCGTTTTGAATCGACTCATTTGAAACGTGTCAGAGTGAATTTTGAGGAAAACTACAGTCAGGAGTTTTGTGAATCAACGTGGGGCGTGAGAGTTGTCGCTGTTGCCCAAGAAGAGTCTCGAGACATCGTGAGAGTTTTCTTTGGCGACATGCGTCCTCAACAGTTCAAGGTGTTTTTTGTGGATCGGTGCAGTGGAGACATTGTGGAGTTGGTCGGTCGTGAGTGTGAGCCGTTCGAACTTCGCCACTGGTATTAGTCTTTTGGCAATGGGCATTCAGCTCTATACGGCTTGACTATTACAAACAAACTGATCGGGCCGAATAGTTCCCCCATGCTCTGTCCGGCTCAAGCTTTATCAGCGGTCTACAACAGAACAACTGGAAACGTGTCCTTTCTGCCTACAAGTTGCTCAACCAGTTCGGTCCCCATAGAACCCAACAGGCGAATCTCAGCCAGCACCACGCCACGCTGGTGGTTCCGTTTGTCGATCAGGAACTCCCTGCCCGTTTGGTATTCAGTGACATCGTATCCGGACTGTCGCACTCCGTCGGCCATGTCACGGCATTGATGCCGATCCTGCATGATAAGAAAAACGGTGGCCTTCTTGTCCGATGCCTTCTTAGCCATTGGTGCCGTTCCATGGGTGGGGGTTACAGTGTCCTCACGAATGATAGCTATGCAACTTTTGACGTCCAGGCGGCCGATTGCGGAAAAGTTCCCTTCAAGGCGCAAGAAGAGTCAACACCGCATCGAATCCATGATCATGCGTTCGTTAATCGTTTGATGTTTCGCTGTTGAGTTGCGTCGTTTGAATTCGTCGCATTTGATTGCGTTGGATGAGCGGACCGGCAATCGCACCGACGATCGAGCCCAATAAGAACTGCTTGATTGTTTCAGACCAAAATATCTTGTCATTCATTCCCAGAAGAATTCCGCCACCAGTCATGATTGCGAACGAAAGCCCCATCAAAAAGGCCCAACTAATGAATGCTGGCAGCCTCAGCTTTGAAAGAACTATTGCACCAAATACACCAATAAACGCTGACATCCCAACTAACATCAAGCCGTTCTTGACTGCCCAGTCGAACCCCTGCGCGGCGTCGCCGCCTTCTCCGAACGCACCATCGCAATAGCCCATCACCGCACCCACAATGAAAATCGACAATCCGAGACCGCAAAAAACGGCGGCACTTACGATCCACGGTCGCTTTGTTGTTTCTTTCATGCTGCACCCATAGACAAGGTAGAACGATGTCGGTGACGGGATTCGAAGTCATTGATTAGCGATTTTACCACTGGTGATACATTCTGCCACTGTCCCACCAAACCCGGCGTGCACTTTATTAAATCCCATGCGTGCAAAGTCGCGGCGAGCCACGAAGTCCTTTCCGGCAGGCAGGATTTTCTCCGCAGGCGAACCCCCGCGCGATGCTGTCCCACTAAATTCGGCTTGATTTAAGCAAACCGCCTGCGCCCAAAGTGACCGCTAGCAACAAAGGCCCGATCGGTCAGCGGCACCTGCGGAAGTCCGCGACTACGCCATTTGTTTGATAATTTGAGCCGGACGCTTGCAGAAGTGACTGGCGACTCTGTTAGAAACCTATGCAATACTGACTCCTGATCAGTCTTCCCTGCTCACAGAATTTCCCACCGCGTGATTTTTCCGGACAGATCTTTTGTAAGAGGAATTTCGATGACGAATAGACGCGGGCATTTTACTTGTCGGCTAATCGCAGTTGTTCTGCTGGCTTTCGCTTTCAACTCGACCTCCGAAACAACTCAAGCCGCTGAAGACGCCGAGTACGAATGGAAACTGGTCACAATGAAAGCGCCATGGATGGGGCGCGATGGAGCGGGGATTCTGAGCTTCAAAGGTGAGCTCTTCCTGCTGGGAGGATGGAACCCCGGCAATCGTGCTGTCTTCCCGATGATCTGCAACAACGATGTCTGGTCATCCAAAGACGGCGCCGAGTGGGCTCTGATGAAACCGAACACTTTCAAAGACGCATCTTTCGACCGTGCCTCTGACTGGGAAGGTCGACACACCGCCGGCTACGTTGTTTACAAAGACAAAATGTGGATCATCGGTGGCGACGCCAATCAAAGACACTACCAGAATGATGTCTGGAACTCTGACGACGGCAAGACATGGAACTATGTCAACAAGGGAAAAGATGTCCCATGGGCTCCAAGAGTTTTGCATTACACCGTCGTGCACGATGACAAGATGTGGGTGATTGGAGGCCAGAATCTGCCGCAGTTCGGTGGTGGCGACGAAGACTTCTTTTATCAGGATGCGTGGACGTCGACTGATGGCGTGGAATGGACTCTGGTAAAGCCTGAGGAACCGCGTTGGTCACCGCGAGGAATGATCGGCGGAGCAGCCGTGATGAACGGACGAATCTGGATGCTTGGTGGCGGTCGGTATGATACTCCTCGAGTCGGCCGGTTGTTTCATAACGATGTCTGGAGTTCCGCTGACGGAGTTCACTGGACTGAACATACCAAAGCGGCTCCCTGGCATCCTCGCCAGTACCATGACGTGGCGGCCTGGGACAATAAGCTCTGGGTGATGGAGGGATATCACGTCGAAGGAGGAAACCGCAACGACGTGTGGTATTCAGCGGACGGCGTTGAATGGAAGGAACTGCCCAACACGCCATGGAAACCGCGCCACGCCGCAAGTCTCGTCGTTCACAACGGAGTCCTGTGGATGATTGCTGGCAATAATATGGAACCAGATGTCTGGCGGCTGGAACGCAAGTAATATTGCGGCAGTCGATTACCCTTTGGATTGATCAACGACAGTATGGCTGTACGGTGAGTCGGCCGGTCCCGGGTTTGCAGAAATCACCGGGACCGTGCCGTTTTCATGACCGTTCCACCATTCTTCAGCCGTTGCTTCCGGCCAGTCGCCTCTTGCAGGCACTTCTGTCAACAGATGAGCAAGTTCGCGAGCAGTATTCGGCCGGCGAGTTCTGACTTTGTCCAGACAACGCAGTAGTGCTGCTTCAAGCTCGGGTGAAATCGCCTGCTTTGTTCGCTGCGACGGTGGAACTGGAACTGCATCAATGTGCATCTGGCAGAGTTGAATCAACGTTTCGGCCTCAAAGACCGGCTGTCCCGTCAGCAGAAAGTATCCCAACGCTCCCACAGCATAGAGGTCGCTGCGAGCATCCACGGAGCCGGGCGACTGAATGGCTTCCGGGGCCATATACAGCGGAGTGCCAGTCAGAGAATTGGCCATTGTCATGGCGGCTTGTTTCGAATCATCCACCGCCTTGACCAAACCAAAGTCAAGCACCTTGACAACGTCTGACTCCGCACCACGACGATTGAGCATTACGTTGGCTGGCTTGATGTCGCGGTGGACCACGTTCTGCCGATGCGCATAGGCGAGCGCTTCGGCGACGCGCGCCACGATCGACAGCACCTTGGGCACCGGCAGCAGATTGCCGTCCTTGGAGTAGTCGAGCAGGTCCTTTCCCT
>CAIJTV010001239.1:0-4303 GCA_903823635.1 uncultured Planctomycetaceae bacterium | reverse complement strand
GCCTTCAGAAAAATGGGTCCCCATGGCTGCGACCACAAGCAGGAAGAGCAGTACGATAAGACGCTTCATTATGAGGCTCCGAAGAAAAGACCGCGGCGACTCACGACATGCCACACTTAGCACATGGACATGGCAGAGCACGAAGACTAAAGGTCTCCGCCGAGAATCATCAGGAAGTGAGTGGCCGAAGAAGAAATGCAGGTCTCGAAAGCATGAAGCGACGGTTTCGCTTCTTCGTTTGACCTGAGGGCTCGCGACGCTGTGCGAACATCACTGGAGCGATGGAGCTGTTTCTGACAGCTTTCAGAAAATCGTCATGATGCGTCTGCATCGAGCTGGGAGGTTGCTGTCGGCGATGAATGCGATACCCCGGCCCGCTGTCGCCATGGTACCTGTACAGAGTAACAATGTCCGTATCGATCTGGCGGATTTGCCTGACGATTCGCATTGCTGCCCTCACCTGCGGCCTGTTACCTCGGTCGTATAGTTCCGAACTGCAGATCGCGGCCGAGGCAAAAGCTGTCGTCTCTGGCTCGGCGGTAAACGGGCTCAGGAAAGCTTCATTCGTACCCGGCGATTCACTGCAGCCTGCCAATGACCCCCGCTGTCTGGATTTGACGGCACGGATGTTGCGTTTTGTTCAGGCCTATTGTGATTATTTGCGGAAGGTGCCTAAACTCCGTGCACATGAGCACAGAAGTGCCCATTTCCGCAACAGGATGGCGATTCCCACTGCCAAATGAGAAAGATGCGAGGACGTGGTAACCACTTTTGATGAACTTTTGACCTCTGATGGAACTCCTCGACATCCGGCCCTGTCGGAATGCCTCTCATCGCTTTCCGCTGAAGTTCTCGCAGAACGACAGCGGCACGCCGAAGAAGAGCTGTTAGAGAAGGGGATCACGTTTGCCGTCTACGGACATAATGACGGCAATGAGAAAATCTGGCCGTTTGACGTAGTTCCGCGCCCTATTTCCTGGGACGAATGGGCCTCGATTGAAGCCGGTCTGAAGCAGCGTATCCGCGCATTGAATCTGTTTCTGGATGACGTTTACGGTGCAGGACAGATTTTCAAAGACGGAGTTGTCCCTGAGGATCTGGTGAAATCCGCCAAGACTTATCGTCCTGAATGCATTGGGTTCCGGCCGCCTGGCGGTGTGTGGACTCATGTCGTCGGAACAGACCTCGTTCGTAATCATGACGGCACGATTTACGTACTCGAAGACAATTTGCGTTGTCCGTCCGGCGTCAGCTATGTGCTTGAGAACCGCGAGATCATGAAGCGAGTTCTCCCGGAAGTGTTCTATGGATCCACAATCGCCTCGATTGAAGATTATCCAGAACGACTTCTGGATGCTCTGCTAAAAACAGCACCGGCCGCCAGCTCTTCGACACCGACAGCCGTGGTCTTGACTCCCGGCGTTTACAACTCGGCGTACTTCGAACATTCGTTTCTGGCTCAGCAGATGGGCGTTGAGCTCGTTAATGGAACAGACTTATTCGTCGACCGACGCGATGTTGTGTGGATGAAGACGACTCATGGACCACAGCGTGTCGACGTCATTTATCGCCGTATTGATGACGACTTTCTCGACCCGGAAGCATTTCGCCCTGACAGCATGCTTGGTGTTCCTGGCCTTATGCGAGCCTATCGCAGTGGCAATGTAACTCTGGCGAATGCTCCCGGAACCGGAGTCGCCGACGACAAGGCCGTTTATCGCTATGTGCCTGAGATCATTCGGTATTATCTGAACGAAAACGCCATTCTGGAGAACGTGCCGACGTATCTGTGCTCTGAACCGGATCAGTGCAAGTATGTGCTTTCGAATCTTGATAAGTTGGTCGTTAAGCCTACGAATGAATCGGGGGGTTACGGCATCCTGATGGGCCCACAAGCCAGTCAGGCAGAACGTGATCAGTGCGCCGAGTCGATTCGCAAAGATCCTCGCAACTATATCGCTCAACCGATGTTGACATTGTCGACAGTGCCGACGGTTTTAAACCGCAGCCTGGCTCCCAGACACGTCGATCTGCGTCCTTTCATTCTGTTCGGTGAGGATGTGTTCGTCCTTCCCGGCGGGCTGACGCGCGTGGCTCTGAAAGAGGGATCGATGATCGTCAATTCATCGCAGGGCGGTGGAAGTAAAGACACATGGGTTCTCCTGCGAGACACACCGTTTGCCCGCCTGCACCGACCTTGAAGCGTAACGGCGAAAGCTTTCCGATGACGGTCTTGAACTTGAAGTTCCGTACAAGACCAACTCCTTAATGCCGTGCCGGTTCAACACCTTCACGGCTGATGGGAATCGCGCCGAGCTTTCAGAGCGTCAGCGGCGGCTCGGGCAAGCTGGCCCATTTTGGGGGGCGAGGCTTCCGCATGAACATCGAAACCGTTGTCGATCAAAGCTTCGGTGCAGGTCGGACCGATGGAGACGACGAGCGTGCGGCTTGAAGTCGCCGCGCGGAATTGATCGAGCACGCCGATTCGTTCGGCCACGGTTAAGACGCTGCTGACCTGATTAGCACTTGTGAAGAGCACAGCATCAACCTTGCCGTCGGCTGTCTGGCGAATGGCGGACTCGAGAGGCTCTGTGTTCTCCGGCAGAGCCCAGCGATAAACTGGACAGGCCGTGACGGTCACGCCTCGGTTCTGCAGTTCGTTATACAGTCGAGTATTCGGCAGGCCATATTCCTGAACGACAACTCGTTTGCCATTGAGTTCGAACTTCGCATCATCAATTGCAGTCAGCAATTCTCGCCACGTGTTCGGTTCTGGAGCCCGCACTACATACTTCAAACCAACCTTGCTCAACACCGCCGCCGGTTTTGGGCCGCGAATAATGATCGGTGTTTTGGCCAGCACTTCAATAAGCGGATCGTACAACTCCTGCGACCGAGCGACATCGAAAAGGGCTTCAGTGCCAACGCCCGTGAGCAAAATGATGGCGTCAAACTTCTGAGCAAGAAACCCCTGAATGATTTCGATGGCCTCGGGGTTATGCTCGATCGGAATCTCACGCATGGATGGCGCAGACAGTGGTAGACACCCCTGGCGAGAAATCAGTGAACACATTTCCTCTGCACGACGACTCTCAAAGGTGCAGACAACAAACGGATTGGCTTCTGACATGCGGATCTTGCTTTTAGCTGAGGAAACAACTGTGCGTACTGAGTTTACGAAGAGCGATTGCTCATTGCAGGTCTGCTGCGAGAATTCTCAGTGAATCAAGACACGGGCTGCGAACGATTCCCTTCAACTTGCGTGGAAGTTTGCCTGCCCCGTTTGAATTCCAGGTTTTGTTTCGGCGGCCCCCGAACAACGCGTAAGAAGTGACTGAATCGCGACATCTGGCAACAGCGGCAAACATGGTGATTCGGCCATGCTCCCCCATCGTTCTTTGCGTGATCGGCAGAAAACCCGGCCCTTTCGCAGTCGCTACCGTCGATATTTTCTTCCAGCCTGTGTTGCTGGAGTTGCTGCGCTGTGCAGTTCCGGCTGACGGTTTGTTAATTGACTGCTTTCAAAGAGTTTCCGTTTAATCCATAGCCGACAGACAGGATTGTTGTTCGGACTGGCTTGTTCGCCAGGGGTTAAACGACGAAGTCAACCGACCAGGCCATTGGTGTTCACTCGTGGTTCGGTTTTTCCGGTGGTGCTTCTGAATTCGAGCCTCGGCTCGATAAGTGGCCAAAGGGTTTGCCCCTTGTTTTGGGATGTTCATCAATGAACGCTCGAGTTTTCATGGTGTTGGTATTCTCTTCAATCTTCATGGGCATCTGGAATTCCGACCAGAGGGCGATGGACTCGACGATTGCAAGAAACAAACGCTTAAACAAACCGGTTGCCGTGGTTCCGATGTCATCGGTCGAGACTGTGCAGCGGGAGAACATGTTGCCTGTAGAGTTCTCAGTGCCAGAGCCGAGACCGGTGCGAATCGCCATGCGAGCCAGTGATAGCGCCGGGCAGAATGAGCCTGTGATTGAGCGTCATGAAGAGCAGATTCATCAGAATAATGCTGTTCAAGGTTCTGTCGTGAATCTGACACCAGTTGCTGACGACATGCCAGTTTCTCAAAACACCGGCAATGAAGCCGTTACGATTTCTGTTGAAGAAACTGTCGAAGCTGTTAGTGCCGAACCCGAGGCAAGTGAGCCCGTAGTTCCGGAGTTGGCCATCACTGAGTCTGAAGAGGTTTCAATCACTGAAGCTTCAGTCGAGGAAGCCAGGACAGAAGAAGTTGCACCTTCTACAGAGTTGTCTGTTTCCAGTGAGTCTGTTCAAGGCAAGCTTGAGCATGAGCAT
>CAIJTV010001238.1:0-4073 GCA_903823635.1 uncultured Planctomycetaceae bacterium | reverse complement strand
GGAAAACATGATTACAGATATCAAACTTGCCCTCAGAGCTGACAACCAGGATTCCATCGGTTGTCGATTCCAGCGTTGCTCGCAGCAACGAGACGGAACGATGAATTGCCTGTTCAGTGATCTTGCGATCGGTGATGTCCAGATGACACCCCATCATGCGAATCGGACGTCCCGTGTCGTCTCGAACCACATCCGCTCGCGCCAGTATCCAACGCCACGAACCATCTTTGTGAAGAAGTCGGAATTCAATGTCATAGGCCGACCGACGCTCATCAAGAAAGCCCTGAACGGCCGCCATTGTCGCATCAACGTCATCCGGGTGCAGCCGAGAATTCCACGCGGAATAGTCATTTGGGAATTCGTGGTCGTCGTACCCTAGTTGCCGCTTCCACTCCGGCGAAAAATACACATCGTTGGTCAGAAGATCCCAGTCCCAAAGTCCCAGATTGGCGGCTTTGATCAGCAGTCTGGTCCTGACCTGGCTGTCGCGCAGAGCCGCTTCGGCCAATTTACGCGTTGTGATGTCGGTAATCGTGCCAACCATACGCACCGGCGCGCCGGAAGAGTCGCGACTAACCACCTGACCTCGATCAAGAAACCAGCGATAATCTCCGGTCTTTGTCTGCAGTCGGACTTCCCCCTGCTTCACTGGCGTGCGCCCGCAAAGATGGTCATCCAGCTCCTGCTGCACGAGGCTCACGTCGTCGGGATGAAGAACCTTAAAGAAGAATTCAACGCGTTGCGGAATCTCACCCGGATCATAGCCCAGCAGTCGTGCCCACTGAGGACTGAAGTAAACTGAGCCATTGAGCATATCCCAGTCCCAGATGCCATCACGCGTCGCATCGATCGCATGCTGGAAGCGTTCAATGCTCTTTCTCAGCAGTTGTTCCTCTGCCTTTTCTGAAGAAACATCTTTCAATGTCATAAAGAAGCACGGTCGAGTTTCTGTGTCGTCCGATCTCTGGATCGTGACCGAAGCCCAGAACTGAGCACCATTGCATCGACTGAACAGCAGTCTTCCTTCCATCACCCCGTCCGAAGTTCGGGTCTGAAGAAGCAATTGCTCAAACTGATCGATCGCGTCTTTGATAAATGAGGTCGCAAGCCGCCGACCAATCAATGATTCATTCGCCGATCCCAGCAGAACGATTGCTGCTTGATTCGCCTCAAGAATCAGTCCGTCGCGACAAAGGACCATATAAGCAATCGGCGCTTTGTCGAATAACTCCTGATACACATTGCTGGTGGTGCCGGAAGGAGGATCAATCCTCAACGCAGTAGCGGGGATCTGCGGGCGAGGATTACGTTCTGCGAATGACATTGGATCTCCTCGCCGAACTTAAGCTGTCAGGGGCTTTGGCGCGGTTCCGGAACTATGGGGGCGTGGGATTGCTGGATAATGCCAGTTCTTGAAAATCCGGCAGGACCAGGCGTTCGTGTTTTATGGTAAACAGAGAATCCAGAGAGCAATGAGTTATCCGGAGGGGTACTTTCAGCACTTCGTTTCCTCAATCTGATTCTGACCCGATTGTGGGCTCGAAGAATATTCGAAAAGATCCCTTGTTATCTTCGTCTACAAAGCCATTCTGAAGGTGTTTCGGGCTCAAGAACGGGCTGTTTCAAACGATCTGTTACTCACAGTTGCCAATCAAATGCCAATCGACGTCTTTACGAATGGCGGGTGTGCGTGGAATGTAACAATCCTCCGCACCCTCGACAAACCGGAACCCGTCCCCACGGGTTAGTGCCAGTCGAACCCAAGTAAGGCCCAGTAGCCGAAACATTCTTGTCGAAATCGGCAGGGTTCCGGAAGCTATGTTGGGGGGGGAAACGGCAAGATCGACGCGTGAGCAATGTCTCAGTTATGGCAGATCAGATATGGCAGAACGTTATGAGGTCATCCCGTTATTGGCCCCGGCGGCCGATTTCTTCATAGGTCGTCCCAGATCTGAGCAGGCTTCGACGGGACTCAGATACCTGCTAAAATCGAGGACGGAAGCGTCGTTTTGTAAAGATGCAGGCCGAACTGTTTGATGTTTGAGATTCAGCACTTCGTGCTCAATTTCAACGAACCTGACAGTCCACCGAAAGCTCTACAGGCTCGGGAACTTCCCCGGCGTTCTTATTTCCTTTCAGGCAGCAGTGAACAATGCACCCCGTTCTTCGACTCAGCGAACATGCCCAGCGTTCCGCAGATCAGGCCATCGGCTTTCTGATGCAACAGGCCGTCGAGAACGCCGACTGTATTTCATTGGCAGCGGGACTTGTCGATGAACAATCTCTTCCGGTCGAAGCGGCTCGTGAAGCCGTCGCGGAACTGCTTTCAGACGTCGCGGCTGGTCGCAAGATTCTGCAGTACGGAATCACTCCTGGTCCGGAACCTTTGCGTCGAGTGTTTCGCAGTTACCTGGCGGACCTTGAACAGCATCCGGATGGGCTCAAGGATCTGCCTCTCTCCCAGTTCATGCTGACGACCGGTTCGCAGCAACTTCTGTCCCTCGTTTCGCAGGCACTCTTCAACCCGGGCGACATCTGCCTGGTCGCGGCGCCGACCTACTTCGTGTTCATCGGCGTACTCCAGGCGGCAGGGGCTCGCATTATCCCGGTTCATGCCGACGATAATGGAATGTGCCCGGAGGCTCTGGAGAAAACTCTGCAGCAGCTTGAGACAGAAGGCCAACTTCATCGAGTTCGCCTCGTCTATGTTGTGAGCTACTTCGAAAACCCATCCGGCATCAGTGTGTCTGTCGAACGACGCCCGAAGTTGCTGGAGATTACTCAACGGTATTCGCGCAGTAATCGGATCCTGCTTCTGGAAGACGCCGCTTATCGAGAACTCATCTATGACGGCGAGCCGGCGCCGAGTATCTGGTCGTTCGATAAGACTCGCGAAACCGTGATTCTGGCTCAGACATTCTCCAAAAGCTTTTCACCCGGCATTCGAGTCGGTTTCGGTGTTCTGCCGCAACAGCTTGTGAAGGCCGTGTCTGATCTTAAAGGAAACGAAGACTTCGGGTCCGCGCATCTGAATCAGCATATCGTGGCTCGAGTGCTCAAGAATGGCGTTTATGCTCGCCATGTCGAAACTGTCCGCAACAGCTATCGCCAGAAACGTGATGCCATGCTGGCGGCGGCGGAGCGGGAATTCGCTGACGTGCCGGGTGTTTCGTGGGTCCGTGCCTCTGGCGGAATGTATGTCTGGATGAAACTTCCGGACCACGTCGAAACAGGCTTCAGCAGCGAATTATTTCGCCGCGCGACTCAGGTGGATAAAGTTATGTATGTTCCGGGCGAACTGGCTTATCCAATGGACTGGCCGCAAAGACCTCGCTGTGAGATGCGACTCAGCTTTGGAGTCCAATCCGTCGAAGGCATCGAAGAAGGCATTCGACGCCTCGCTCGCGCGGTAAAGGCCGTGATGGGGATTGGCTAGTCGATGACGCGGTGATAGATGAGTGGAATGAGTCGGTGGGTTGTTGAACTTATTCAACACCGGGACACGTTTTGAGCCCAGTGTCGTCGTTCGTTCTGCGACAGCCACGTCACTTTCGCGTAGTGGCCGGCGACACGACTAAGCCAACAAACCGTTGCGCAACTGGCAAAGGCATTTTCAGTGAACCACGCATTCAATTGGCGACCCTCCTGTTCTCTGGCAATGTTGCACGTCCGCGCGGCGATGTTGAGAGCAGTGCGGGAGTTTTTTCGACTGCGAGGATATCTGGAGGTCGAAACCCCGTGTCTGTCACACGACATCGTGGTCGATGCGTGGCTGGAGCCGATTGAAGTACGGCATACCGGAGACCGATGGTTACTGCAAACATCGCCAGAAGCCGCGATGAAGCGATTGCTGGCGGCTGGCAGTGGCTCGATCTTTCAGATCAGTCGAGTTTTTCGAGCTGCCGAATCCGGTACTCGCCACAATCCCGAATTCACGATGATTGAATGGTACGGAGTTGATTCAGACTGGTGCCAGCAGCTTGAACTCACCGAACAGCTTGTTCGCGCGTGTGTCGCTGCGGCCGCCGAGATCACTTCACACGACGTTTCGGCAAGCTGGGATGCGGGACTAT
>CAIJTV010001237.1:0-3000 GCA_903823635.1 uncultured Planctomycetaceae bacterium | reverse complement strand
GATTGATGAAGCCGTCGACTGATACACCGGTTCTCTCAATTCCGTAGCTCCACGGAAAAGTGCCAGACAGGTTGGCATATCCGAGCTTGACGCCGTTCTGGAGCGATGAAGTCTGTTCAAGTTGAGCCGCAACCGAAACGTTGTACGTTGTGACCGGATCATCCCAGTCAGGACCACCGATGACGTCCGGAGTTTCAGCCCAATACTCCAGCGAGTAAATCAACCGGCACTTAACCAGTTCAAAGTTGCGGATGTTCCATTTTTGTGGATGCGTATAGTTGTCAACAGGCGGAGTGATTGTGGTCACCCGGGGAACCTCAGTCTGAAGAATGATCTTCGACACACTGACACCGAATCCGCATTTCACATTGTCGCCGGAAACCGTCTCCGTGCCCGGCTGAATGATTGCCTTTTTGACCGCAAAAGGATCAACGTTCGTGATCAGCGTCGCGCCCCAGATGTTACCTGAGGCTCCATGGTTCCAGAAGAACTCGTATCCATTCGTTGTATCGTACGTGATGATTGTCGCTGGCCATCCAGAAGCGAATTGCAAGAAAGATCCACCACGGGGGTTTGTCATGTCATCCTTCCATGGACTCAACCCCGGATAGGCGAACGACACCGAAACCGGCGTCTTGATCAGAAGCATGTACGTCTTTGTTTCTTTAGGCAGTATCACCTTTGAGCATGGTGTCACAGTTGCGTTTTGAAACGGACTGACGCAGATCGGGCACGATTCGGGGGAATAAAACCGATTCGTGCATAGCGGGTTGAAATACTTTTCAGCCAGCAGACTCCACGTTTTGCATGTCATGGTTTCACTCGCTAGACAGGACCGATTGAGACACTGCAACCTGCTGGAATAGGCACGTAAACAAGTGGGTATGTGTCATCATGCCGCCATTCTTCCATCGCGTGAATCTTGCGGCAGTTTCCGGTTAGCCGTTCTGGCAGATATTTGCGGAAGATCGCCCTCCCAGTTTCAAGCCCCCGTCTCCACCATAGATTCACGAAAATGTACTCACCCGGTGCCGAACTGGTTGGAAAACTCGCAGTGAATCGAGGCTCATCGTATGTCGTGCAATCGCTCGCGTAGAGTGTTTTGTCGCTATAGGACGCCCATCCTGCGCAGTTCGAGTTGGTGGCAGTGACGATGAACTCCCCGTTGTACGCCCCGTGACACGCTACCTCATACGAGCCTGCAAGCGGGTTGGTAGCCCGCCACCACGGCTGAAAGTAAGTGATGTCAGCAACCGGCATATTGACGGTAACTTTCAGAAGCGGTGTCCACGTTCTTTCCAGAATTGCCGTGGGCCAAACGCCCGACTTGATCACCTTGCCGAGATAGGTGTCGCACGTCTGGCCGATCGGAAGCGGCGTCACGCAGATTGAACATGCTTTCGAAGGATTGCCCGTTTCCGGCAGGAGCTGAGCCGAGCACAATGGCGACGTGTAAGCGCCAGCCCATGGCGACCATGTTCGACAGCCCATTCTATGCCTCCGGATCCGGAACCGCGCCATCAACGCAGAGCGTCACAACAGGCCCGTAAGCTCCCCACGTCATCGTCAGCGTTCCATCCATGGTCGTGTCAGCAGTCGCTGAACTTCCATCAAGGTACGTAGCCGTGAGAAGATTCCCAATGTCCTGAGTCCAAGCGGTCCCGGCTGTATTCAGCGAAATATCATAGGTTCCAGCCGGAAACAGAATATCGCCAAACTCCCCTTCAAACGTTTCCGCATTCATCGCGATCGACCAGGTGGATGCCGTTTCCATGCCGTTCACGATGGCACTTCCGTCAGCGATGCAGGTACAGGGACAGCCCCCAGCCCCACCGCCGCCGGCCGCCGTTGTCGTGGCGGCATTTCCAATAACCGCCCGAGTTCCCGATTTCCCTTTGCCGGAAAGAACGATCAGCCCAGCACCATCGGGGCCAGCTTTCCAGGAGCCCGAGACCGGTCCGACTTCATCCGGCGGATTGATGGCCACAGCTTCATCGCAAAGAACCGTGGTCGCATCCAGAAGCCGCACAGCCGTTCCTACGGCATTGTTGATCAAGCTCGTGCCAATGACGACCACGTACAGCGAGTCAGAGCCATCAGGCTTATTGACACTCAGCACCGGTTGCCCGAGTGGTGACGTTGCGCTCAGCGTCGTGATTCTGGCGATACCGAAGGCAGGGATTGTTTCCCCGCTCACGTTCTTGACCTGAATCACAGCGCCGGTTTCGATCGATCCCCGCGACATGTTAGCCCGCTCCTGTGATCAGACGTGGCGTGAAGGCCATCTGCTGTTGCACCAGGGCCGAGAGTTGAGCCTGGCCGAACTGTTGATTATTCAGGCGATCTTCACGCTGGCGTTTCTCTTCGGCCGCCCGCTGATCAGCCGGCTTTTGAGACCGGTCATGATTCAGGATCACTGAAACCGATTGAACGAAATCAGATTCAGCACCCGCTTCCCAGGTTACTTGAGCCACTAGCCCATCGGTATCCTGGCTATACGGTATGCAGTAGTTCCCAGTCTGAGGCTGAACCGAAGGAATGTATCTTTGTGCGTATTGAGTGCATGCTGCACTCAGCGAAGCCTCAATTGCCGTCTTGTTGTCGTACTCCGCCCCCCGGGAAGTGAAGTCAGCATAATCCAGCGTGTAGTTCTCAATCACGAGCCGCTGCAATTCCGTCTTCCTCACAGGTTCCGTGCCAGTGCCATTCGACACCCCTGTGGAAAGCTCATAGCCGTGATGAAGACGAACTCCGTACATTTCCTTGCGGATCCCGTAGCCGGTCCTGAGGTACAGGACAGGGGGGAAAACGGAATTTGAAGTTGCCACGAACGTTGCCGGCCCGAGTCCGGTAAGCCGCCAGAACGTGTCATCAGAGACCGTGTGGAAGATGGCCCCCTCAGCCAGATCGGTAGCGGTTGGAGTGTATCCGGTACCGGCCGTCATCGCTGCCGGGGTGGCGTATTCCCAGGTGAAGCCCTTAGAACGGAAGCACGGTCGG
>CAIJTV010001236.1:0-5117 GCA_903823635.1 uncultured Planctomycetaceae bacterium | reverse complement strand
GAATACACGCCCTGCAACAATGCCGGAAATGGAGTGACCACAAATGGCTGATACGGAATCGGGGCACAACCCAACACACACAGAAAAATTCCTGCAGCGACGACCAGCAGCATGGCCAGCACTTCATTGAAGTACAAAGACAGCCACAACATCACCACAGCCAGCATGATGCAATAGAGCCAGACCAAAAACAGATTGGCCAGAAATGCAGTCCACTCAAGTCCTCCCAACGCCAGCACCAGGACAAACCATGGCAGCAGTAGAAACAGCACTAAAGCCAGAAACAGATTCTGCGAAGTCACTTTGCCGATCAGGAATCTGAGCGGTGTGATTCCGCTGAGTACAATCTGATCAAAATACCGGCCGATGCGTGGCCCCAGAAATACGCCCGTGAGCCGCATCGGTATCAACAACGTGGCAAACGCCGTCGCTCCACCCAGCAGAATCAAGCCCAGAATTTGACCGAACTCCATGTTCTCTGTCAGCAGACGAAAGTCCGGATCATTGGGCGCCATCATCAGCGGCAGCAATGTCATCAGGATCGTTCCGTTCAGAACCAGCCCCGCCAGCCCAATGTTCCAGCCGGAAATCAAACTGGCCTGATCACGTCCATAGGTCGGGCTGTTTCGAAACAGTCCCAGAAATCGGCGGACCGCATTCATGTGACTTTCCCCGCTGTGGACCGCATAAAGATCTCTTCGAGATTCACTTCGTTCTCTGCAAATTGCAGGACTCGAATGTCCTGTTGCAGTAACGCCGCCAGAACAAAGTTGCTGTTCGGCTCATCCGTCGACACCACAATCATCTGATCACGAATTTCACATGTTGATACGCCTCGCAACTGCGCCAACATCTGTGAAGTCCGCACCAAATCTTCCGAGAGCACTTTCAGCCGAACACTTCTCTGAGCAGTCCCGGTATGCGCGCGCAGCGTGGCCAGATCACCCTCCAGCACAAGTCGTCCGGCCTCCAGAATTCCCACTCGATCGCTGATGTCTTCGATGTCCGGAAGAATATGCGAGCTGATAATGATGGCTTTACCCAGCGAGGCCAGCGTCTTGATAATCTCTCGCAGTTCATTACGGGCTCGAGGATCCAGGCCACTGGCCGGTTCGTCGAGAACCAGGACCGAGGGATCATGAAGCAACGTCTTGGCCAGCAGTAATCTCTGGCGATTGCCGGTCGACAGCCCTTTGACCATCACACTCTCGCGGCCCATCAGATCCGGCAATTCCCACACATCCCGAATACGAGCTGCTCGCTCTGCAGCCGTCAACCCGTACATGCACGCGAAGTAATCAAGGTACTCCTCGATGGACATATTGCGAGGACACCCGAACTCGGCCGGCATGAATCCCAGATGAGCCCGCGCCGCACGTGGATTCTCGCGAACGGATTTTCCCTCGACTCGGACGTCTCCTGAATCCGGCACGGCCAGTGTCGAAATCATTCGAAGGAGTGTTGTCTTACCGGCTCCGTTCGGTCCGATAAGTCCCAGAGTCGCCCCCCGAGGAACCTGAAAGCTCACTCGATTCACGGCGACCAGGTCGTCGAACGTCTTGGTCACATTGTCAATTTCAATCGCTGCTGTCACCACAACGTCTCGCCCTCGCAAGGCCACAACGGTTCAAACACACCGATCAACGGGTGACAGGATAGGCCACACCCTGATCCACGTCTAATTGGACTGTGCGAAGTTCATAAAAACACAATGTTTTCCAATCCTCCGCCAGTAATTGTCATTCTGTTTTCAACGTTTGACATCGTCTTCAGCATCACGTGAACTACGCGGGGTGCGAACAACATCACTGCATCACGCTGATTCTTCAGCGCCATAATCTTCCTGAAGGCTCCCGACACTTGTCTGAACTGCTTCCACTCAATCCCCTCGCACCACATGATTACTGGATGAAGAAAGCTCTCGATCAGGCCATCATCGCTTTTGATGAAGGTGAAGTGCCGGTGGGAGCTGTGATTGTGTATCAGGAGCGAGTCATCGCCGAAGGTCGCAATCAGCGCGAAACATTGAATGATCCGACAGCTCACGCGGAGATGATTGCGATCACTCAAGCGGCAGAAGTCCTGCAGTCATGGCGATTATTGGACTGCACTCTCTACGTAACTCTGGAACCATGCCCGATGTGCGCTGGGGCCATCGTTCAAGCTCGAATCCCGCGAGTCATCTATGGAACGACGGACCCAAAGGCCGGTGCCTGTCACACGCTCTTCAGCCTGACATCTGATATCCGCCTGAATCATCAGTCAGCCGTGATGGGCGGCGTCATGGCCGAAGACTGCAAAGCCATTCTGCAGGAATTCTTCCGCCAGCAACGAGCCCTGGGGAAGAAATAGTTTTCGTTTTCACAACTACGCTGATCATTTGAAATTTGAAATCTCAGATCTCAAATCCACCATTGTTAGCCATTTCGACCGCGGCCTACCCCGACATTGATCAGGCGGCGGAAACAAACCAGCAAAAATTGCCGAAGCCATCTAACAGCGGCAAAACCTGCTGCCGTTCGAGGCAAAAATCAATGCAATAGCAATCGTCGAAAAAAGAGCTGCGGAGAATCGTGATCAAAACTTTAACCGCTATTGACCCAAATTTTCCATTGGGATAAATCTCGGCCCGCACGCAGCGTGTTCCTCGGCAGATTCGGCCAAACACCTGCGACTCCTTTCCTCTTTCTGCTGTTCTCCACCGGCTGGTTTAAGTCACTGCAGGATGCAGTGGGGAAACTTGCCACCTATCTCACCTTGATGGTTCCTCGTCTCTGTTTCACAGAACTCAGCCGCACTGAGAAATGTGAACGGGAACATTGAATCGGATCACCTCTTCACTGGCTCGCATATGTTTCCTGGTGGAATCAATGCGCGTTCGTGAGCATTTCTTCAGGGAAGAAGCACATGCTGTCCAGAAGACTCACTTTTGGTGCCGCGCTGGGAGCGCTGGTTGTTTCATTGCAAAGCACTGCCCAGGCTCAGTACTACGATGGCTGTGGAAGTTGTGGTCCTGTGGTCGCTCAACCACTTGCCCAATGCACGCCGATTCAGCCGGTTCAGCAAACCTGCTACCAGACGGTCCCCATCACCACTTATACCCGCGAAAAACAAACCGTCCAGGTGCCAACCTATGAGACGGCTTATGAAGATCGCGAATACACCGAATACCGTCCCGTGACTCGCAGTAAAGAAGTCGAAGTCCCGACCGTCTCCTACCAGACTGTGTCGGAAGTTCGTACGGTCAATCGAGACATGGGCCGCTGGACGACAAATTACCACCCAGTCGCAAAATGTGCTCCTTGCCAGGTTGACCCTCGACCGGGTCTTATTGGCTGGATGAATCGCACTGGTTATTCGATGCGAACAGCTTTCACGCCGAACTACACGACTTCTCGCCAGTATGTCCCCAATGTCGTGGCGTGCAGCGTTCCATACACTCGTCAGGTCGCTGTCCATGGAACTCGCCGTGTCACCGTGCAGGAAACCGAAATGGTGGCCGAACGGAAGACTCAGAAAGTTCAGGTTCAGAAGATGGTCATGAAGTCTCAGGAAGTCACCGTGATGAGGCCTCAAACAGCCTATCGAACGGTACCGATTGGAACGGCCATGGCCTATGGCTCGCCGTACATCGGCGGCTCACAGATGGCTTACGGTTATCCAGTCATCGAAAACTCCAGCCCTCGAGCTGCACTTGCTCCGGCACCCGATCCGATCAGTGCTGAACGATCAACATTCAAAGAAGACAGTGCTGATCCGGACAAGTCCTTCAAGCGTGCCGCCGGTGACGATGGCAACACTGATGGAGCAGGGCTGGAAACACCGCTTCGCAGTGATGATGATGTGCCAGCTTTCGGTGCTCCGCAAACACGACGTTCTCCAAAAAAATCAGATGATCTCGTAATCCCTGCTGTCTTCCGAAAAGAAGCCGCACCAGAAACTGCTGCGGCAAAACCAGTCGCCGCGAAAGCTACTGGTTGGCGAGCCAATCGAAAGTCGAGTGAACGCAGTATCTCTTCGAGCAGCCTCGACAGACCGTCGATCTCTATGGCTGACTCCACACGAGAAAAGTAGTTCTTTCCTGAACTGCACTATTGAAACACGCAGCGTTCAATCGCGAACGCTGCCGCTGAATCCTATCCCCCTCTCTCCTCTCTCTCCCTTCCTTTCTGTCCTAAGAGTTGATGCGTCCCCTCGCGGCACCGGTATCATACCGGTGCCCATTTTCGTTTATACTCTTCGCGTTTCCGAACACATTCCTGCCGACACCTCCAACAACGCGTGCAGCGAAGGATCTCCACCATTTCCGATAACGAACCTTCACTGACTCAGTCGCAATTCCTGACCAGCGCGGGAATCTTCGAAGGTGCGATTCTGGTTGTCGCATTCATCGGCGGATGGATCACCGGCTGTGCGCCTCTTGCGACTCTGTCGTGGTCCGCTCAGGATTTTGGTCTCGGAATTCTGGCCACCGGGCCGATGCTGATTCTTTTGACCATCTGCATGGTCTCACGCTCCAAAGGACTCGTGCAGATCCGCGAGTTCGTCCGAGACTCCATCGGTCCTTATCTGAGTGACTGCCGTTGGTTCGACATTGTTCTGCTGGCGATTCTGGCCGGAGTCTGTGAAGAAGCCTTCTTTCGCGGTTTCCTGTATCTGTGGATTCAGGACTGGAATCCGTTCCTGGCCGTACTAATCAGCAACCTGCTCTTCGGCCTTGCGCACGCCGTCACACCCGTCTACGCCATGCTGGCCGCTTTTCTCGGGCTCTATCTCACCGCCCTCATCGCCGCAGACCGCACACCCAATCTGCTGATCCCGATGACAGCCCACACACTCTACGATCTCATCGCGTTCATCATCGTGATTCGAGATTTCCGGCAACATGAGTCCGAAGAGCAGCAAACTCATAATGAAGCCTGAACTTCAATCCAGCCCCAGTGATGCGAGCACGGTGCTGGACACCTTGGATGACTTCGCAGCATCTTTCAGCTTGGATACGACGAAAAACTTGTGATTGGCGACGGCCTGTTCGGTGATGTTCAGCCGCAGGGCCACGTTTTTGTTGGCCCAACCCAGCACAAAGATCAGCTCCACACATTGCAGGCGTTCCCACG
>CAIJTV010001235.1:0-4118 GCA_903823635.1 uncultured Planctomycetaceae bacterium | reverse complement strand
TCCACGAAGTCTGGCGACTCCGGCTACGATTCGAAGAACGAAAAGGGGACATTGTGCTTGCGTTTAATCGAATCCACGAAGTCTGGCGACTCCGGCTACGATTCGGTCAACCGGAAACATAAAGTAACATGCCTTTATCGTCGCAGGCTCAAGGGGATATACGGAAGCGATGCAAGCGTCTTTTCATCAGGCGATCGAGTGCTTTGAGGCTGGGCGTTGGGCGGACGCGATTGACCTGTGCCGTCGACTTTTGGCTCACAACAAGCAGGATCGTAACGCCCTGCAAATGCTGGGGTTGGCTTTGTGTCATTCCGGACAACTCGTTGAGTCGGCCGGCACTCTGAATAGAGCCCTGACGCTGCATCCGCAGGATGCTGCGTTACTCAACAATCTTGGTGAAGTTTACCGACAGCAGGGCGAAATCCAGAAAGCCGAAGAGACTCTTCGGCAAGCTCTCTCAGTAAAGCCGCAGTTTGCCGAAGCGAGCTTCAATCTTGGCAACACGCTGCGAGAGTGTGGCCGAACGTCTGAAGCGGTTGTTTGTTTTCAGCAAGCGGTCACCTGGCGACCTCAGTATGCGAAAGCGCATCTGAACCTCGCCAATGCGTTACGAGCGGAAGGTCGACTTCCTCGAGCCATCATTCACTATCAGCAATATCTTCAACTGCAGCCTCCTCGAGTCGAAGTGCTGCTGTCGCTGGCAGGCGTTCATGCAGATCTGGGAGAACAGGACTTAGCTCGAGCGTTTACGCTTCAGGCGGCGGCACTTGAGCCAGAAAACACGGCGGTTGCCATTGCCCTTGGCAACGTGGCCACCGCAACCGGAGATGTTGTCGAGGCCCGGCTTCAGTATGGCAAGCTGGCGATGTCGCAGCCCCGTTCACTGCTCGCTCGACTACGTCTCGAATCGCTGAACCCAGTCATTCCCCGGAGCGTTGAGGAGATTGAAGAGAATAAAACTCGCCTGATGCATGTCATTGGCAAACTGCGTGAACAGCGACTCGATATGAATGTGTCGCTGCTGAATTCATCGGGCGCGGAACCTCCGATGGCATGGGCTTATCAGGGGCTGGACAATCGGCCGCTCAAGGAAGCCTATGCGGGTGTGTTCTCCGATCTCATCAAACCCATCGAGCACAGACGAAGCACCGGAAAGCCGCGAGTCGGCGTGGTTGTAACAGACGGTCACGAAGGAGTTTACTCGGAGTGCCTGGGACGGCTGATCACTCGCCTTCCCGGCGAAGATCTTGACGTAGCCGTCGTCTGCAGTGCTGCTGGCGAGAATATTCTCAGGCATCTTCTGGGCGATACCGGGATGAGTTATTTCACGATTCCCGACCAGGTCCACGCGGCCGCCGCAAAATTACACGAAGCGGAGTTTGATCTTCTGCATTACTGGGAAATTGGCACAGGATCGCTCAACTACTTCCTGCCATTCTTCAAACCTGCTCCAGTTCAGTCGACGTGCTGGGGCTGGCCAGTGACCAGCGGGATTCCTCAAGTGGATTACTTTGTGTCCAGTGATCTGCTGGAGATTGCAGAGGCAGACGCTCATTATTCTGAGCGACTCGTGCGTCTGCCGACGCTGCCAACATGGTACAAGAAGCCTCCCGCACCGCACACAAGGAGTAGCCGTGAATCCTGTGGACTGCCGACGAACGGGTCGGTTTATCTGTGTACACAGAATCTGCGCAAGTATCATCCTGACTTTGATCTTGTGCTGGAGGAGATCCTTCGCAGTGATCCGAACGGTCGCGTCTATGTGATTGAAGATTCACAACGTCCGATCAGTCGAATGCTGGAAGCACGATTTCGTCAGGGCATTCCCGATGTAGCGGATCGTGTGATGTTTCTTCGTCGACAAAGCCGTGTCGAATATTTGCGAACCGTTTCAGCTGCAGATGTTATTCTCGATACGTTGCATTATGGTGGCGGAGCGAATTCGTTATACGATGCGTTTTCCTGCGGAACTCCGGTGGTCACATGGCCCGGTGCGATGCATCGCAGTCGATTCGGACTGGCGGCTTACCTCAAAATGGGGATCCCGGATCTGGTCGTAAATTCCGCGACCGACTATGTGAGAAAAGCTCTTGAAATTGCTAGGAATCCCGAGCTGCGAATGCTGACCAGCCATCGTATTCTGGCTGCCAATCACGTACTGTTCGAGGACAATCACGCGGTCAATGCTCATCGTGAATTCTTCCTGACAGCGATTGCTGATAATCGCGCCGTCTAAGAATGAAACCACGTGACTTCGACGGTCCCCTCAGGGAGATGGAAACTCCAAATGATCGGCGTGCCTTCCTTCAGACTCCCCTGAAGCCGTTTCGAGTAACCGTAAATTCGCCCGGTTTCAAAGTTTGAAGGTGGATCATGGGGGTTATTGTTTACCGTCAAAAAACGTCCGCCCGGTTTTAGATTGCGCGCCAAGGCTTGCACATCGACAGGAGTTCCTGGTAATTGCTGGCGTAATTCAGCAAGTAAGCCGCAAACACCAAATCCGATGTCGCGCCCAAGTCGATGGCCCTCGCGTCGCCGACACAGTATTGAATACCAAGCGGCTTCGACGTTTCCTGGGAACGAGCCAATTTAATCATCCCCATCGAGAGATCGACGCCGGTGATGGGTTCCGCGCCCAATCGACGGAGAAGTCGCTGTAATAACCCTCTCCACAGGCGAGGTCGAGTGTTTGCAGGCCCTGAACCTGACTGGCGAGGCTGAGCAGCGTGTATTGTTCAACATGGGTGCGCCACGGCTGGAGCTTCGACTCCTGATACTCTCTGGCGATTTTGTCGTAGTCGGTTGTCATGATTGAATTTCGCCGTTCGTAGTGGGCGTGGGTGCTTTGAACGCCGGGGACGGCCGAGGTGCTTTTTACGATTGCAACAAAAGCGGCACAGTGCGGGAGGGAAAGACAAAGTACACTGGCACACACTGGGTGGAGTGCTTTGTCGTAAAAGAAAATGTATGCGTAGCTCGCAGCGGCGAGTTTGTTGTTAACATCGTATAGCCCGTGTGGACGTACCCGGCAGCTCTGCCAGGAGAAGCGGTAAAGACAGTGCTAAAGCAGGCTGAATTGCTGTGTGCGGATTGGTCGGGAAACGACAAGTGAACCTTCCAGCGATTCAGATCGCAACTACATGAATCGGGTCAACTGGTCCATGGAGACCTGGTCGCGCGTAGCACGCGAATCCACGGGACTACTGATCTTAGCCAGTGCCAGAACATGGCAAGCAGCAGGCAACGCACGCGGGTGCGTAGGATCCGAAGCAATTGTCAACAACGTCTCAAGGGCCTTGTGAGCGCCGGCAGTAATCCTGATGTAGAGATCTTGACGAAGGTCTTCAGTGGAACGCCGCAGCGTGGTCTCGAATTCTGTGTGATGGGTCCGCCATCGTCGCAGTGTCCGTTCATCGACACCGGCCTTCAATGCCGCGTCGCGAAATGAATCACCTGCCACCAGAGCGTTGATGGCGAGCACCTGACTTGACGTGATTCGCGCACCAAACTCGTGCTGATCGTCCAACTGTTTTGTTCGCGCCACCATGAGACCACCCTGTCCGCAAATGCCCGCTTTTAAGACGAATGTTTCAGACCGTATGTTACTCGGTTCATGATGTCCCCAAAGAAGTTTTTGAGCATTTGGGTGGGACTTCAGTGATTGAGATGCGCAGCAATTTCATCGTTGCCTCATCGCAAAAAAATGATCCGGATCGATCGTTTCTGCGTTATTGGGTCTGCTGCTGCAAACGTTACGCAGTGGAAATCCGTGTGATGTTCACATGGTACTGAATCAGTCCCAATGAGGAACGCGAATGAGAAAATCCATGTTGAACTGCTCATCTGTGGAGCTGATTGCGATGGCTACCGGACGCCGCGGAACTGCAGCTGTGGCAGATGCTCACAAGCTTCTGGAGAAGGTTGGGCTGAAGAAGCTGTCTGATGCTGGTACCGCCGAGATACAGGCCGTCTGCAAAGGAATGAGCGATGAGGCTGTTAAGCGACTTATGGCTGGTATGGAGATCGGCCTGAGGATTGCGGAGCTAAAAACAGACTATGAGTCTTCAACATGCATCAACAGTCCGGCAACAGCGATGCGTTTCTGCCTGCATCAGTTC
>CAIJTV010001234.1:0-3217 GCA_903823635.1 uncultured Planctomycetaceae bacterium | reverse complement strand
GTGCGTGCTGGCGTGGGGCAGGTTCGTATTGTCGATCGTGACTTCGTGGAGCTCAGTAACCTGCAACGTCAGGTTCTGTTCGATGAACAGGATGTGGCCGATCACCTGCCCAAAGTTATTGCCGCCGCTCAACGACTTCGACGAGTCAACTCCGAAGTGACGATCGAACCGATCGTCGCCGATGTGGACTATGCCAACATCGCTGAACTCGCAGATGGCGTCTCTCTGATTCTCGACGGCACGGACAATTTCGAGATTCGCTATCTGGTCAACGACGTTTCGCTCGAAAAGAACATTCCCTGGATCTTCACGGGCTGTACTGGCGCGGTTGGTCAGGTCATGCCTGTGTTTCCTCATGAGTCAGCCTGCCTGCGATGTTTGATGCCGCTACCACCTCCGCCAGGGGCTACAGAAACATGCGATACGGCGGGAGTTCTGGGACCTGCTGTCAATGTCGTCGCTTCGCTTCAGGCAGCGATCGCTCTGCGAATTCTGGTGGGACAGAGTCAACAAATTGATCGCAAACTGCATATCGTCGATGTCTGGAATGGATCTTTTCGGTCGGTCGATGTGAGCAAACTCCGTGAATCTCAACAGTGTCCGGCCTGCCAGAACGGTGAACGCTTGTGGCTGACCGGCAGTCAACGTTCGGCGTCAACGGTTCTCTGCGGTCGAAACGCGGTGCAGATCACTCCGCCTGAAAAACTGGCCCTCTCCCTCAGCGATCTCGCAATTCGGCTGGCTTCCTCCGGGAGTGTAACGTCCAATCCGTTCCTTGTTCGTGTTACAATTGCCCGCTCAGCAGAGCTGCCAGAGGTCGAATCTTCCGGCGCTGACGTTGTCGCGACGAGTGATACCACGCCGTTCGAACTGACGATTTTCCCGGACGGGCGAGCGATCATCCGGGGAACTAGCGACCCGGCTGTCGCTCGAACACTCTATTCTCGCTACGTTGGTACCTGAGCGATACTGTTCCCGGGTCAAAGCTTCTTCACAGGCGGATTCCATGTTTTCTCAGACTGTCGAGTATGCATTGCGAGCCGTCGTGCATCTGGCGATGAAATCTCCGCAACCACAAAAGACAGCCGAGATCGCTGAAGCGACGCAGGTGCCGTCGGCTTATCTGTCGAAAGTTCTGCAAGGCCTGAAGGAAAAAGGCATCGTACGTCTGCAGCGCGGGATCGGAGGCGGTGTCGCACTCGCACATCAACCGGACCAGCTCACGATCCTGGACATCGTGAACGCCGTGGACCCTATCAAAAGGATTACAACCTGTCCGCTCGATCTGAAGTCTCACGGCACCCGACTTTGCGCGCTGCATTTCCGAATGGATCAGGCGCTGAAGTCGATGGAGACGGCATTCCGCTCAACAACACTGGCGGAACTACTGCAGGATTCGAATCCCAGTGTTCCACTGTGCGATCAATTCGATGCCAGGCTATAAGCAGCCATCAGCGCTGTGGAAACGGTCTCGACAAGTTGGCGACGAGGGACGGGCTTCTTCAGGACGGTAAACGCCTGGGCATCCTGAGCATCGCGGCAAACGTCTTCACTGGTGTCGGACGTTATCAGGATACAGGGTCGAACAATATCCAGCCGCTTCATGGCTCGCAGCGTTTCGATCCCGGTCAATAACCGCATGTGCATGTCGAGCAGCACGATGTCGATCCGGCGGCTTTGCACGACTTCTAGGGCTTCTTCGCCGGATTCCGCTTCGTGAAGGACGAGAAACGGACGGTCTTCGAGGACTTCTCTGAGGACCGAGCGAAAGGACGGATTGTCGTCCGTAATCAGCAACTGAAACTGTTTTTCGACCAGAGCAACCATGATTCAAGTGACCTGAAACTGGGAGTACGTCTGCGAGATTGCATCCTGCAGCTTGAGACGAACATTTCCACCCTAGCCCGCACTATCCAAAGCATCGCCACTTTTTTCCAGTCTGAACTCCTGCCCGCAGGCCTTTTTTCCTGAGTAACGAAACGCTGCTCTCCCGGCTGTACGTCCCCGTCGACGGAGCGACGGGCGTACGGTACACCCGTCGCTCCGCCGACGGGACTATTTCGCCGGCTCGGTGGCCTGCTCCGCCCGTTTCAGCTCCAACAACAGCGTGTGCGCGTCGCGGAATCTCGGGGCCTGCTCCAATGCCAACAGGACATGGCGGCGAGACTGGGCGGTATCGCTCTCTTTCAACATTCGGGCAATTCGATAATGCAGCCTCGGAGCGTCATCCGACTGCAGCTCCAAAAGACTCGACAATTGAGCCACGGCGACTTCGTTCTGCTTCAGAGTTTCGGCCGCCGCCAGAGTCTTCTGAATCGCAGAGATCTGAAACGGATCAATCCCAAAGATCGTTTGCCCCTGCTCTATGACGCGTTCCGATTGATTGGCTTCGTTGCAAATGTCCTGCAATCGCATCGCGGCCTCCAAATCGTCGGCTGTCCGGGCCAGATGTTCAGCCAGGACTGCGGCCTCCTGCTCATTCTCACCCCGTTTCCGATAAACATCCGCCAGCAGCCTTCGAGGACCATTGGTACTGACGTCGCCGGGAACCTGTTCCACTAACTTCTTCAGGGCGACTTCTGCCTCGTCCTGCTTGTTGTCCTGCAAAAGCAAAGAGGCCTGAGTCATCAATCCGGCAAAGCTTGCAGGATGCGTCTCCAAAAATGATTTGACGCTTTCCAGATCCGTGGGCTTGGCCTCAGCAAACGCCTCCTTTGAAAAATCGACGCCCGCAGCCCAGCCTTTCGCCTGCTCGGTCAGAAAGCTTCGAAACGATGTCTCCAGAGCTTCTAAACCTCCCGTATGACGATCGAGCGCGTCGTTGATTTGGACTCCCGTGCTCAGATCACTCAGTACCGCATTCAAAGCTGGCAGGCCGTGGGTCTGAACGATGTGCTCAACAACCATCGACGATTCGTAGTATGCAAAGTTCATGTCTTCGCCACTCTTCGCGGTGAGGAACGCACTGCTGAGCTGGCCGATGGGAGTAATCCTGTCGGCCAGAATACGATCGCGAAAATCGTGATTCATATGCTGGCCCCAGCGTATGTCAGCTCGACGCTCTTCGAAGACCGAAATGCCTTCGCTCAGCCATCGAGGAATCTTGTTGCCTGTCTTCTGCAGAGTGATCACGTGACAGAATTCATGCCACAAAACAGATTCCCAGCTCGTCGGATGATCGCGTCGGGAAGCCGGACTGTTGGCCGTTACAACCTTG
>CAIJTV010001233.1:0-2672 GCA_903823635.1 uncultured Planctomycetaceae bacterium | reverse complement strand
GTCGAAACATCCCGACAGTATTCATCCAGATCTGATTGAACCTCCGACCGATCCTGTCGGCTTCGGCCAAAAGGGATTCCAGTTTGTCCCCCACACCCTTGTCGCTCGAACTGGTCAAACGATCTCGATCGCAAATGCTGACGCTGTTGTCAGCAATGTTCACACCTATCCCCTTAAAAACAATCCAATCAATCTTCATATTCCACCGGGTGTAATGGGGCCTCAAGCTCAAAAAATCAAACTCACCACCGCTGAATCATTGCCATTCAAAGTCGCCTGTGATTTCCAACCCTGGATGTCAGCCTATTGGCTCGTCGTGGATCATCCCTACGCAACAAAGACAAACTCCGAAGGGGACTTTGTCATCCCGGATCTGCCGCCGGGAGAACATGAGTTTAGAGTGTGGCATGAGCGAAAAGGTTACATCCACAGGAAGCTTCTGATTCGCGTCGAGGCCGGAAAGGTCACGAAAGTGGACTTTGAACCAGTGTCACTTGTTCTGCCGTGAATCGGTGGATTCCTGGTAACGCTCGTTACCGTGAGTTGGTCTTCTCAGAGAGAACGTGTCGGATACAACACGGCTGTTCTGGTGCAGAGCGACGTGGTTGATTCATGTCGCAATATGATCCCGTCGGCGGAGCGACGGGCGTACAGTACACCCGTCGCTCCGTCGACGGGAGCCGTCTCAGGTGTGAAGGGTTTGCTGTGGTCATGGATTTAGAAGTCGTCCCTTCATCGAAATGGGTTTCAGATTCTCCCACACTTGATGACATAGGTCGTATCAAGTCGTTCCTGACGAAAAAGGGGACATTCTACTTTCCCACACTGGAAAACGGATTGTTCTCTGCCGCGGCAGGCGAGGGCGGTGACTTTGAACTGACCGGCTATCGCAACATCTGGCTCCGCGACAATATTCAGATCGCATGGGCTCATCTGGCCGTGCAGAATGATCCTGGCATCCCACTCCAATGCGTGAACTCGATTACCCAGTTCTATGCCAGACATCGGCATCGCTTTGTCGACATCGTTGAAGGACGAACTGACTTTCAGGAGCCTATGAATCGGCCTCATATCCGTTTCAATGGCTCAGACCTGAGTGAGCTACCGGAAAAATGGTCTCACGCTCAGAACGACGCTCTGGGCTATCTGTTATGGCTCATTTGCGAGCTGGTCAAACGGGAACATCTGAGCATCGCAGCAACCGACTGGACCCTGATCGCTCAGTTAGTGCGGTATTGGATGGTGGTCGAAGTCTGGACGGATGAAGACAGCGGTCATTGGGAAGAAGTCCGCAAAGTCGCAGCATCAAGTATCGGGTGTGCTTTAGCCGGTCTGGAATCTCTGCGCGAACTAATGAATCAAGCTGAAGTGGCTTCACAGTTGGCTGCAGTCTCGCATCCAATCTCTGTTCAGAATGTTGACAACCTGATTTCGAAGTGTCGCGACGCCATTCAGACAATTCTGCCGAGCGAATGCATTCAAAACGACCCCTCAAAAAATCGTCGATACGACGCCGCACTACTGTTCCTGATGTATCCGCTGAATGTGATTAATGATCGAACACTGGAGGATCAGATCCTGTCGGACGTGAAAACACATCTTCAGGGACCGTATGGGATTCGCAGATATCTCGGCGATTCCTACTGGTGCGCGGATTATCGAGATCTGCTCGGGGCCGAGCAGCGCACGGCGGATTTCAGTGATAACCTCGATGCTCGCGATTCACTGCTGAAGCCGGGCATGGAAGCACAGTGGTGCATCTTTGATCCGATCGTGTCGTGCATCCATGGACAACGTTATCAGTCGGATAAAAAACCTGAATCTCTGGCGTTGCAACTGGAATCGCTTCGACGTTCACTCTCGCAACTGACTCCGGCGAATGCTCGATTCCCGCAGTACCGCTGCCCGGAATCATACTTCTGCGAAAAAGGTGTCTGGATTCCAAACGACATTACGCCACTGTTGTGGACTCAGGCCAACCTTTGGCAGGCCCTGACGATGATGGAGCGAAGTTTGGCGCTGGTATAAGGCGATCGGCATAAACGGATTTCAAAGGATGCCTGACGGTTAATCCTGGCTGAAGTCGATCGGAGACAGGCGAAGAACTGCAGCGATCGACTCTGGTGACTCAACAGATGCTTTTGAGCGAAGTACTCGACGCGGAAAAATGGAAGACTCGTATCCTCAGTTAGCCCGCCTGGCGTGCTGGGATTTTAGTCATTCACCTCGAGCGACAGCCCCAGTGATAACTGCTGGTCAACTCGCTCCAGATTCATCCAGGCGCCTTTGAAACACCGCACGATTTCAAACAGTAGTCCGATGGCCGCTTCCGCTTCCTCACGTGAATGACCTTCTTCCAGCATGTTTTGTGAGATCAGTTGCTCGCGATTGTCCGCAAGCGATTCACTGATTGCAGGAACAAGCAATTTCAGGCTTGTGTTCACACCAGCCTGGCGAGTCTCGGTACTCGGTGCCTCAGCCAACTGCTGGGCCAACTCTGCTGTGCTGGAAAGTATAAATCGATCGCCGACAAAGCCCACTGATGGGGAGAAGTTGAAGATAATCGGAGCCGACGTCGAATCCTTGTCCTTCTTCTCCGGCAGATAGCGAGACGTAATCATGTCGACGTCTCCGTTCTTCTGCATGTCCATTTCCAGTTGAGGATTTCCCTG
>CAIJTV010001232.1:0-4505 GCA_903823635.1 uncultured Planctomycetaceae bacterium | reverse complement strand
GCGTACCGTACACCCGTCGCTCCGCCGACGAGGCATTCTCCGCCGCCGAAGTATTTTGCTTTGGCTGCAGCAACACCGAACTACGAACCTCATCCCCCGCGAAATCTTTACCTGCGTTTTCCGAAACCCCAACACCTTTTTTGTGCCGATGTAGAATGGCTTTCCTCAATCGTTGTCGCCAGTGTGACTTCAGTGCGATTCGTTTGTGTCTTTTGTGGTGAGAAACTGCAATTGGCTCAATTTGCCACAGCTGGTTCGCAAAGTAGCCGTTTCGCTCCGCCGAGACGAGTCCTTGCATCCAGCCCATTGCTGCAGAAACGCCCGGATTTTCCTGAGGACCACTTTGTCAACACTGCACAAATTGGCAGCTGGTTTGGGCGGAACAACCGGCATTCTTCTCATCCGGCCGCTCCGGACACAGCATCAACCAGCGGCGAGCTGCTTCCGCATCGCTCCACTCCTTCACCACATCCGGCCGAACGCGAGTGGCATCATTGACGCCCAACTGCGACTCTCTGAAAACTGAACACCGAAAACTGAAAACGCGGCGCAGCCGCTACGCGATTTCGTCTGCCGCAAAAACCTCACCACGCGCCAATCGAGCCATGCATCACGTCAACACACCGCAAGAAAAGGCGGCAAACTGGAGCAAACGAAGGTTCGCGGTGTAAAGAACCAATGCGGCTTGTCAACAAAGTGCTGTGTCCCCGTTGTCTCTTCCGTTGTCTCTTTTGCGATTTCAGCCGTCATTGGGGGGAAATATGTACGCTGATGAAGGCGTCTCGACAACAGCGATTCGCCGAAGTCACCTGCCTGCGTTTCGGATGCAGCCATCGAAGATTTCCTAAATTTTTCGGATCAGGAAAACACTCAGTCAAGATTCTTCGAAACTGTTCGATTACGCCGGAGTCACTGCGATCCACGCCGGGATTTGGCCGCTGGATGCAGATCAGAAGGCGGGCGTGGCATGAACCGAATTTCCCTGAAATGGGTGAGTTCACTGATGACGATCGGTGCTTGGGCACTGTGCGTTACCGTCATCACGGCGTTGACCTGGAGTTACGATCTAACACCAGGAGCGAAGGCTGCAGTTGTTCGTTCATGGCCATCAGAGACGAGTTTGCAGCGGTCAGAAGACACTGCTCGCCTGCTGTGTTTTCTTCATCCGAAATGTCCGTGTTCGGTTGCGACTGTTTCGAGTCTGAAGAAGCTGCTGGCCGAATCTGATTCGGCAGATCGACCTTCACTGACGTTTGTTGTGTACTCACCGCCCGGCGAATCTTCCTGGCTGGAAACACCGATCTGCCGGAAGTGTCGAGAATTTCCGGATGCAAGGATCTACCGGGATGAAGACGGTCGTGAGGCTTGGCGATTTGGAGCGACAACATCGGGGCACGTGCTGTTGTTTTCTCGATCCGGTCAGCGACTCTTTACTGGCGGACTGACGGCATCGCGCGGACACGACGGACCGTCGGCCGGTCAGGAGGCACTGCGTCTGTGTTTGAATGCGGGTGCGGCGGCCGACCGTGAATATTGTGTCTTCGGATGTTCTGTTACGTCGTCGGGCATTGCCCCGTCGAATTCGGTAAGGACCGGACAAATCCAGGATTCTGAAGACCTTAGAGTATCTCGTTAACAGGTGAGCCTGGTGTTGGCGCAGTTTGTGGAGAAAAGTTTCGTGAATTCGCGAGAACGACTCAGCATATCCAAGTCGGGGGCAGGCATGGCGCAGCGTGACAGCGACTCAGACCGACAGACTTTTGGGGGAATCTACTCGCGAGTGGACCGCCTGTTCGCCGTGGTCATGGCCTTTCAGGGCATCGCCATGGTCGTCCTTGCACTGTGGCTGACTCCAAAGTCCTGGAGTGGATCTGATGCGGCCATTCACAATCATGTCTGGGCTGCAGCAGGGCTGGCCATCGCGATCACAACGCTGCCCATAGGTTTGGCGCTGGCCGCTCCGGGAACCCTGAAGACTCGCCTTGTCATGGCCGTCAGTCAGGCTCTTGTTTCCGGTTTGCTGGTCCATATTGCGGGTGGCCGAATCGAAATGCACTTTCATATCTTCGTTTCTCTGGCCTTCCTCGCCATGTACCTGGACATGAAGGTGATCCTTGCAGCGACGCTGGTGATCGCGACGGATCATGTGGTTCGAGGGATTGTCTGGCCGGCATCCATTTACGGGATGAACGAACCAACGATTCTAAGGACCGTCGAACATGCACTCTGGGTCATCTTTGAAGACGTCATCCTTGGGATCAGTATCTTTCGAATGAGAGCGGAAAGAATGCAGTTGATGACGGCTGTGCATCGCATTCGCGAATGTGTCTCGCAGATCACGAATGATCAGTCTTCTTCGCAGGATTCTGCAGACTTTATCGACTCAGGTCTTCAGATGATCTGTGATGCAATGCAGCGAATGCAGTCCACGTTCGTTCAGGTTCACGGACAGTCCGAGGTCCTTGGCAGAACCGCGGAAAAGGTGGTGAAGCTGATTCAGGAGGGAACGAAGAACGGCGATCGATCTCGAAGCGGGATTCGGGCACTTCGAGAATCCTTTGAGCAGATTACCAAAGCGGTCCACGATATTAACTCAGTGGCAGAACAGACGCGGCTTCTGTCTTTGAACGCTACCATCGAAGCGGCTCGGGCGGGCGAAGGCGGAGCGGGCTTTGGAGTTGTGGCGAGGAACGTCAAAGAACTGGCTGTGAAATCCGGGCACTCTGCAGATCAAATTACTCGTCTGGCCGTAGAATGCAGTCAGCAGTCCCAGCAGACAGTTGACGGACTTCAGCAGCTGCTTGAACAGCTGGACATGATTGGCGACATGATCGGGTCAACAGACGAGGTGATTCAGACGATACGCACCGACCTGAACGACTCGGCTCATGAAGCACAGCGCATGGTGTCTGCTTTTGGCAGCTAAGAACGTCGATCCTACTCATGCAAAGAAGATAGGGGTCGTTTTTTTTGGCGGCCTTCTTGGCCGTGTTGTGGTTTCGAGACCAAGTGCGAACGGCACTGCTTCAGGTCCAATTGTCATCACCAAAAGGCAAGCCACGTTTCACACTGGGGCGAAGTGAGTTCAGTTCTGCTTCAGTCTCCACCTTGTTCGCTCACGAACGTCAGTTTCGCGGCAACGCGGGATCACCGGCAATTGCCAGCCAGCGGCGTTCGTCAGCACGTTGGAAGCGAGCATACGCGGAACTCCATTGCCAATCTTCTCCGAGTTCAACGAAATTTGCACGAACTGGGTTTCGCTCCACGATACGTTTGGGATTGATGTGTCGACCCTTCGGGCTTCCGGATCATGAATCATTCGGTTCCGGGGGCCTGCCGACCCCGGCAGAGGATGTTTCAACCTTCCGCGCCTTAATCGGAGGCAGGCTGTGGCGAACGTTTATTTCGGGCGGTTCGACGGTGGCGATCGAGCGTTGTTCGTGATCATCACCTATGAGTTGCATCTGGAGATCGTTCCGCATCGCGCATTACTCCTCGGCAGGCAGGACCGACCTGATTCAGCGACTACACCCGGGGCAGCCTGACAGAACGCAATTGATTTGCGTCGGATTACGTTCAGGGTTAACGTTCCGACTCCCCACGTCTTTTGAATCCTGACAGGACATCCTTCTGATGGTTCGTTTGCCGCTTAGCACTGTTGTTGCATTCTGTTTGATGCTGATCATGCCCGAACTTCATGGTGCCGAGCCGACTCGCCGGTTCATCGCGGCCGACTCATCAAAGAGCCGAGTTGCGATCATCGGCGCAGATGGAAAGACGGAGTGGGAACACAAAATCGGTCCGCTGCATGACATCCACGTTTTGCCAAACGGCAATGTGCTGTTGCAGATTACCTGGACAGAAGTGCTGGAAATCAATCCAAAGAATGATGAGGTCGTCTGGCGATACGACGCAGCGAAAAGAGCAGAGAATAAGGGGCAGCGACTGGAGATACACGCTTTTCAGCGACTGGCTGACGGGACGACGATGGTGGCCGAGTCCGGCCCAGGCAACATTATCGAACTGGATTCCGAGGCGAAGCTGCTCCGGACTATGGCGATGAAGGTACGACAACCGGATCCTCATCGCGACACTCGACTTGTCCGCAAACTGGCATCCGGGAATTATCTCGTCTGCCAAGAAGCCGAAGGAATCGTTCGCGAGTATTCACCGGACGGGAAAACGGTATGGGAGTTTCAAGTGCCTCTGTTTGATCGCAAACCGGCGGGCGGCCATGGCGTCGAAGCTTTCGGCAATCAATGCTTCTCTGCGATTCGACTCCCAAGTGGCAACACACTGATCGGTACTGGCAATGGGCATAGCATTCTGGAGGTGACTCCGGCCGGTCAGACGATCTGGAGCCTTCATCAGAATGACTTGCCAGGAATACAGCTTGCGTGGGTGACTTCGCTTCAGGTTCTGCCCGGTGGAAATATCCTGATCAATAACTGCCACGCGGGTCCCAAGAATCCTCAACTGATTGAAGTGGATCGCCACAAGAAAGT
>CAIJTV010001231.1:0-2440 GCA_903823635.1 uncultured Planctomycetaceae bacterium | reverse complement strand
GCATATCTTTGTCCCGAAGGTCCGCTGGGCACGTCACGGTTCGTCGGCGGAGTATTTGGACTCATGCAGGACTTTCTTAACGTTGTTCGTGCTGACTGTGAGCGACCCAATTCTCGTTTAACTGCGACTGTTCAACGCAACGCGTTCGTCGTCAAATCCATGTCTCACATGTCCGAACAATGACCTCTGCCGCCATTCCATGCAAACGAACAGAGAAAATCGCGGTTCGTAATTCAGAGAGTTCACTGCCGAAGACTCATCCACAGCGCACCTCTGATCACCGGCAATGACCACCGACTCCGAGATCCCAGGACACTTTGCTCAAGTTGTAAGCAACTCCGAATCAAGCCTGCTGATGCCAACTGAAGACCTCAGAAAGTCTTTCGACGGATTCGAATCAGCAGTTCATTAAGGTCCGGCCCGGCATCGGAATGTTCCGGAAGTGAACTGTCCTGCAACGCCTGCTCCAACTGGGCTGTCAAACGCTGATATTCACGTTCATGAAACGCAAGATCGGCAGCATCGAGCGTACCTTTCTCTGCACCGGTCGTCTTGAGAGTCACGAGTTCGTCAATGTACGGCAACCGGTACACGTCATTCAGCGTCACAAGATTCGCTTCAACAACGCCGGCCCGCATCAGATGGATTCCGGTCAGCAGCACTCGATAAACATACAACAACGGTTTTACTCGAGGAGGATCTTCCTTCTGAAACAGTTTCCACTGTGTTGCCGAGAATCCGAGGTAGTGATGCGCATGAAACTTCGTGACGCAACGAGCCGCCAGCGATCGCAATTCTTCATGCTCCGGAGTCGTGTGCACGATCAGTGGTGAAAGAACCTGTTCCAGCACATACCCATTCTTCTTCAGCATCAGAGTGAAGAATTTGTGAGCGTCGTGCGTCACCAGATCGAGTTCGAGGCCATCTTCAATTTTTGATTTTTCAACAGTCTCATGCGAAACCTGTAGTCCGATGACTTCCTCCAGCGGCAACACATGCACGCCTCGCAAATCAAAGTCTGAATCCGGCGAAGGAAAACCATACAGATGAGCGCCGCTGATCGTCGCAAACAGCAGCGGGTACGGGTGCTGCTGCACCTGTCGAAGGAGTTGAGGAGGAAAGATCATGGGACCGGAATCTTTTCAAAGGCAGACAAGCGATCGATCATTCACCGAATTGAATGACTTCGTCGCTGAGACAGGAAGGCACGCTCAAAGTTCGGTCTGATTCCAATGATCTGCCCGGACTCAACAGCAAGAGCGGCGTCAGAGACCGGGGCTTCCGGGGATCCAGATTTTAAATCCGGTGGATTCCTGCGTCGAGTCGTTGGTCTTCCGAGCAACGCGCCGCGCTTTCATGCGGACGTAGGGTGGAACGAATCGGCCACGATAGCCAAAATGAGAGACATCAACATTGTAGTCCGCTCGTTTGGGCTCTCGAAGATCTTCGATTACGAAACCGCTGACACACAGGCCGCCAACAATTTCTTCCATCCGATGCAGATACTCAGTCGCTCCCTTTTCACGGTACGAAGTATCCTGCTGCTTCGGTAACGGCCCTTCCTGATAGTACTCAACGCCAATCACAAACTGGTGACGCTCATTACGATGACTGATCTGCAGACTCACAGGTTGCTTGTGCTGACTGATGTAAATCCCATGATCACGAATCACCCGCGAGACTTCGGCATACACGGGCTTCAGGCTTGGAACGTAGCATGTGCTGACCGGCTGATGGACGATGTCAAAGGATTCATCCCCGAGCATGCTCAGGTCATCCATTGAAGTGTGTACGGTCTGGATCTTCAGGCCTCGCCGCTTGGCTTCCTGATTATCAAGCTTCAGCATGGACTCACTGAGATCAACAACGGTCACATTCGCGCCGGCACAGGCATAAAGAATTGCCTGCCAACCGCCGCCCGAGGCAAGGCACAGCACATTCAGGCCAGCAACTGAGGCCGGCAACCAGCCGCGGCCGTCCAGGGTTCTGAGCGGTTGCCGACATTCCTCGTCCGTGGCCACGCGAGCAAAAAGACTGCCGGTGTCGGCCAGGTGATTCCAGGCCTGCTGATTATTGTTGCGATATTCCACTCGAATCAGGCCCAGTATTCATCCTGAAGCTTCTGCAGTCGCTTCAGTGGTTCGCGTGCGATTCCCTGTGAGTTCACCATGGCCATTGATGCGTCGTCAGCAGCGTCATCTGACCAGCTTGTACAGTAAACGCCGACGACACGTTCTTTGGCCAGACACATCATGACGGCCTTTTCAACCCAGCTTGCCTGAGCTTCTTCAAGGCTTTTCCCGTAACCGTTTGGCACTGGAGGAAGTGTCAGCATCACGTTGATTGGCATCTGCAGCAAAGACCAATGGTCCAGCAACTGTGACAAACTGAGACAGTCTCTCCACAAGGTCGGCGAAGGAGTATTTCCGAACCGAATATC
>CAIJTV010001230.1:0-1520 GCA_903823635.1 uncultured Planctomycetaceae bacterium | reverse complement strand
GATCTTCCCCCAGCATGGTCCGAGACTTACGTGGTCCTGAAGGATTCAAGCGAAGAATCGGTCCGCGAACAGGCACAGCGGCTGGCATTGATTTTTCAGGATCCTCAGGCGATTAAGCAGCTCAAAGAATTGGCTGGCGATTCGGCGGCAGACAAATCCGTTCGGCAGCGCGCGATCAAAGCTCTGGCAGGTAGCCGAATCGCAGGTTTTGATGAACAGCTCATTGAACTGACGGCCGATGGACATGTCCGAATGGATGCTTTGACGGGGCTGGCCGAGTATGACCATCCAGCGACCGTGAAGACCGTGCTGCAAGTTTATTCTTCGGCCAACGCGATTACTCGACAGGCCGCTCTGCAAACGCTGGCGTCTCGCGCCTCATGGGCTAAATCACTGATGGCGGCGTTGGAGTCTGGCGAGATTGCTCGCACCGAGATCACTGCATTTACCGCGCGGCAGATTCATAGTCTTGGGGACAAGCAACTGTCGAAGGATGTCGAAAGACTTTGGGGGCCGATTCGCGAAACTCCGAAGGATCGAGCAAGACTCATCACCAACTACAAGCCGCAACTCACCGCTGCGTTGATTCAAAGCAGCAATCGAAAGAATGGGCGAGCGCTGTTTCAAAAGAATTGTGCAAACTGTCATCGCTTGTTTGATGCCGGAACATTGATCGGTCCAGATCTGACCGGCGCGCAACGGACAAATCTGGACTATCTGCTGCAGAATCTGTTTGATCCGAGTGCGTCGATTTCGAAGGATTATCAGATGCAGATCGTGGCCACGACGAGTGGCCGTGTGGTGACGGGTTTGCTGATCGAAGAGTCAGACAATGCGATCACCATCCAGACTGCGACGGAAAAGGTGATTGTGCCTCGAAATGAGATCGAGGAACAGAAGATCTCCGATGTGTCCATGATGCCGGAAGGGATTTTGCAGAAGATGACTCACGATGAAGTTCGCGATCTGTTCGCCTACCTGATGGGATCTGAACAGGTTGCGATTCCCTGATGCTTGAGACGATGAGCGGTTCGGCGTTATCCGCCGGCACGATAGGCAATGTTGTAGTCCACTTGGCATTGAGAAGGCTCTCAGATGAAAACAGCTCTGCACTCAATTAGTTACTCAGGCTCCTGGGGACAGGCGAAATTGCCGCTGGAAGAGATAGTCCAACGAGCGTCAACGCTGGGGTATGACGGAATTATGTTGGCTGGAAAGCGACCGCATGCTTCGTTGCTGGACATGACACCAGAGGCGCGACGCGAACTTCGAAGTCGAATGACTGACGCGAAGGTCGAGATGTCCTGTCTGGCCGGATACACAAACTTCACCGCCGATGCAGAACATGCGGAGGTACCTCATCGCGAGATGCAGATTCATTATGTGACAGAGTTGTCTCGCTTGGCCGTTGAGCTGGGTGGCCGGATTGTGCGAATCTTTACTGGCTACGAGCATCCGTTGCTGCCTTATTCCAAAGCCTGGGATCTGACCGTCAGCGCGGTCAAGGAATGTGCTCGTCG